>JAWXTL010000030.1:0-11898 GCA_044433565.1 Rikenellaceae bacterium
GACGCTCCCCCATGGGAGCCCTGCACTTCTATCGAAGCACAGGTCGCCCGAGCGTCCGAGAACAATCCATTTCTTCGGGGATGATAATATTGAGAATGCGGCAGCGGAGATTTGCCTTCACCAGAAGGGAAATCTCTACGGGGCGGACGCTCCCCCCCATCGGGAGCCCTGCACTACAAAAGTAGCACATGACCCAGCAAGAGTCCCAGAAGAGACCCGAGTGTGCCCCAGAACAATCAATCTCTTCGTGGTAGAACCTTTTGAATCTTCCAACAACCCACGGGAGCCATCCACCTCATAGATATATCAAAGCGAAGGCAAAGAATCCAAAAAACAAAAAGTACCAGAGGTCAAATCAACCTCAGCACAAAAAAGCAAACTACCATTAGTAACCAAAAGATAAGGAACCCGAAGCTCTCGATTGTACTGAGCAGCCTGAGAAAAAACACGATCGTCAAGAGGAATATGAGGTGCCTTACACTCACAAATCATAATCGGAGAACCCCCCGAATCATAAACCACAAGATCCGAACGCAAACGACGAGAACCATACTGCAAAGTAACCTCCGAAGCCATACGAGAAAGCAAAAAACCCGAATCAGCCAAATATTCAATCAGCCACTGTCGAACACCCTCCTCGGGAGTATGAACCAACCAACGACGACGCAACTGATCCCAAACCTCCAAACGACTATCGTCGAGAGAGCTTCTTCTTATATTGACCATCCCTGTTCTTCTTATAATTGCGTGATCCCCCAAAAATAGCCTCAAACAACTCTGGAATCGAAGTACGGAAATCCATACGCTCACCACTCACGGGGTGAACAAACGAAATACTCCCCGCATGAAGTGCCACACGAGAGAGCGGATTACTCTTGGCACCATATTTCTTGTCGCCCACAATCGAGTGACCAACATACTCCAAATGGGCACGGATCTGATTCTTGCGCCCTGTTTCGAGCTGCAACTCCAAAAGCGAATTCTCTTTGGCACGACGCAAAACCTTGAAAGCGGTAATAGCCAATTTGCCATGTTCATGATCTGTGGCATAGACCTTCAGAGCCTTACTCTCGGTCAAATAAGATTCGATCACCCCTTCGTCCTGCTCGATAACACCCTCGACCACAGCATAGTATTTACGCTCTAGGATATTCTCATTCCAATTGAACTGCAAGGTCTGCTGAATCTCACGGTTTTTGGCAAAAAGCATAAGCCCCGAAGTCTCACGATCGAGGCGATGAACCACAAACAGACGAGCCGAAGGATTATCACGCTTAATATAATGAGACATAATGGCATAGGCATTCTTGATTGGCTCTTTGTCGGTGGCAATCGAGAGCAATCCCTCACGTTTGCTGACCACCAACATCGAATCATCTTCATAGACCACCTTGATTAGAGGGTGGCGAAAAGACTCTTTCTGACGGGTAAACGAGACCCCCCCTCGATCACCTTGCGCAAGGGGAGCATTGAACTGTGTGGTCGCACAGCCATTAATCGACACTTGGCGATTGCTAAGATAGCTTTTGACCGTAGTTTTACTCTTATCGCCCAGATTGGCAAATAGTGACTCTAGTAGTTGGGTAGGTTCGCTGACCGTATATTCAAGATTCTTCATCCTGCAAAATTAGCTATTTTTTTTCAAATGGCATATATTTTGAATTTGCGCTCAGAGATATTAAGTTAAAAACAACGAAAACTATGAAAACTATGAAATCACTGAGACTAACATTTGCGGCACTTATTGCCTTTGCATTCTCTACCCAAAATAGTGGTGCAACCGACACTCCACAAGATTCTATTACCTGCATGGACTACACCTCTGAGGCTATCGAGAAGAAACCTCCTGTCACCGACCTTAGCAACGAACCGATGGTCTTTGTCTATAACCTGCGCTATAAGGGCGAGAAAGAGAAGTTGGCGATCAAAGAGATTGCCATGCAGCGATACATTCGGCAGATGCGCACGGGTTATGGTCAGGTGGGGACTCCCAATTTTGTCGTTAGCGACTCTAAGGCGAATGCTATTTTTGCTATTGGGGGATATGTTGAGTTTCGTACGGGTTATAATTTTATGGGGAATGTCGACAACACCGATTTTGTCACCTATGATATTCCTATCTCTTATACCCCTGCCGATCGTCAGGCTTTGTTGATGGATGCCTCTACTTCTCGTATTTATTTCAAGAGTCTTATCAACACCAAACCACTTGGTACTATCGAGGCCTATATTGAGACTGATTTTCGGGGTACGGGTAATAGTTTGCGATTGCGTGAGGCTTATGTAAAATTCAAGGGGTTGACCTTTGGGCAGACTGTTTCTGCTTTTTGCGACCTTGACGCTGCGTTCAACACTATTGATTTCGAGGGTCCAAATGCTTATTCTTATCGTCGCAACCTTGCCATTCAGTACAATCTTGCTTTGGGTTGTGGTTGGTCGATGGCGGCAGCATTGGAGATGCCTACTCTGAGTGCCACTTATGACGAATATTCCGAGGCTATACCTCAGCGCATTTTCGATGTTCCTCTCTATGTGCAATATGCGTGGAACGAGCACAACCATCTGCGACTATCGGGAATTTTGCGCACGATGAATTACTACAACACCCTAGATATGTGCGATGAGCATCTATTTGGTTGGGGCGTACAGTTTAGCGGTCGTGTCAATATGGGGCGTGTAGGGCGACTGTTTGGTATGATGACCTATGGCGAGGGAATTGCCCAGTATATACAAGATTTGCAGGGCACGGGAATGGATCTAGTTCCAAACTGCAACACCACAGGCAAAATGTCGGTACCACAAGCAATGGCATGGTTTGGGGGTATGGAGTTCAACCTTACCAAACGCCTTCCGGTGACCATAGGGTATTCTCAGGTTCACCTGTTCAACAATGATGGGGCGTATGATATAAGTGGCAGTGATTATAAACTAGCGCAATATATCGTCGGAAACATCTTCTACAACATCTCTAGCGGAATGTCGGTGGGGATGGAATATCTATATGGCACACGATACGATTATGACGGAGCGTTTGGTACTGCATCGAGGGTACAGGCTGCAATCAAATTGAATTTCTAGGAGTAATAGACAAAAGTGTGGCTGACTTGTATAAAGATATGGTATGTTCTCGGACGGCTGTCGAGGTGCATCGTGCTACTTTAGTAGTACGGGGCTCCCGACGGGGGGGAGCCCCAGAAGAGATTGATTGTTCTGGGACATTCGGGTCTTTTCTGGGACTCTTGCTGGGTCATGTGCTACTTTAGTATTGCAGGGCTCCCGTGGGGGTGGAGCCGTCCTCCGCCAAAAAAAAGAGATCACCCGATTGAAAACAATCCAAGGAGATCTCTTTTGTCTATAAATACCAAAGCACTCAATCTAATCCAACTCATGGATAACCAAACCCGAACGCAACTTAGGCTCAAACCAAGTGGTCTTAGGAGGCATAATATTACCAGTATCAGCAATATCTGTAAGCTGCTTCATAGAAACAGGATAAAGAGCAAAAGCCACAGCCATAGCACCACTATCCACTCTCTGCTGCAACTCACCCAACCCACGAATACCACCAACAAAATCAATACGCTTGTCGGTACGAAGGTCGGTAATGCCAAGTATCTTATCGAGAACCAAATCCGAAAGAATAGTAACATCCAAAACCCCAATAGGATCTGAGTCATCATAACGACCCTCCTTGGCAGTAAAAGAGTACCACCCACCATCGAGATACATCCCAAAATTGTGAAGAGAAGATGGTTTATAAACCTCTGAACCCATCGAGCAAACATCAAAATCCTCGGTCAAACGCTCCAAAAGCTCCGAAGCCGAAAGACCATTAAGATCACGAACCACACGGTTGTAATCAATAATATGCAACTGATCGTCAGGGAAAATAACACTCAAAAAGAAACAATACTCCTCGTCGCCCGTATGCGAAGGGTTAGCATCTCGTTTTTGAGCACCAACCAAAGCCGCCGCCGCAGTACGGTGATGACCATCGGCAACATACAAAGAGTCGACAGAACCAAAGATCTCGGTGATACGCTCCGCCTGAGCCGAATCCTCGACCACCCAAAACTTATGAGCAAAACCATCCTCGGCAACAAAGTCATACACTGGAGTACCCGAAACAACCTCCTCGACCAAAGCATCCATCTCGGCATTGGGATGATACGAAAAGAAAACAGGTTCGATATTAGCATTTTGGTTGCGAACATGAATCATACGATCCTCCTCTTTGTCGGGGCGAGTCAACTCATGCTTTTTGATCTTGCCCGTTAGGTAATCATCAAAATGGCAACAAGCCACCAATCCATACTGAGTACGAGAATCCATAGTCTGAGCATAGATATAGTAGCTTGGTTGGGCATCACGCACCAACCATCCATTAGCTTTCCAAAGCTGATAGTTATCCACCGCTTTCTGATAAGCCTCCGAGGAATGTTCATCGGCAATAGGCGAAAAATCAATCTCTGGTTTGATAATATGCAACAGGGATTTCTCTCCAGCCTCTCGTTGAGCCTCCACCGAATTTAGAACATCATAAGGTCGTGATGCCACCTCGGCTACGATAGACGAAGGAGGGCGAACCCCACAAAAAGGTTTAATACGTACCATGCGCCCTAGAATTTATTAAGTTGAAACTTAGTAATCCCCTCTGTCAGGAAGCCCACAATCTGATTGGCAGCCGCAAGACCTGCATTAACATTAGCCTCGGCAGTCTCGGCACCCATCTTCTTAGAGGTAGCAAAGAAACGCTTTCCGAAGCCCGAGAAATCCGAAGCAGGAGCAATATCAGTAATATAACGAAGATCCTCACGCTCAGTCATAGCTTTGGCGAGTCCCTCTTCGTCGATAACCTCTTTTCGAGCCGTATTGACAATAGTCGCCCCACGAGGCATCGACATAGCCAAATCATAACCAATCGAACCACGAGTCTGAGCCGTAGAGGGAATATGCAAAGAGAGATAATCTGAAACCGAATAAAGAGCCTCAACACTCTCTACCGCCTCAACACCATCAGCCTCAAAGATAGCCTGATCGCTAACAAAAGGATCATAAGCCAAAATCTTCATACCCAAAGCCTTGCCACATCGAGCCACCAAACGACCCACATTACCATAGGCATGGATACCAAGCGTTTTGCCAAGCAATTCACCACCAGTCCCAGGAGTGAGGTTATTACGAGCCATAAAGATCATCATACCCAAAGCCAATTCGGCCACAGCATTTGAGTTCTGACCCGGAGTATTCATAGCCACAACACCAGCAGATGAAAGAGCCTCTAGGTCAAGGTTATCAAATCCTGCACCAGCACGAACCACAATCTTGAGATTCCGAGCCGCCGCCACAACCTCTGCTGTCACTTTATCAGAGCGAACAATCAAAGCATCAGCATCCGCCACAACAGCCAAAAGCTCATCCACAGAGCTATATTTTTCGAGAAGCGAAAGTGTAAAACCTGCCCCCTCAACAATCGTACGTATTCCATCGGTAGCCGCCTTAGCAAAAGGCTTCTCCGTAGCAACTAAAATTTTCATAATCAAAAAGGTAAAATTAAGTTTGATAATAATTTTTTGTAAAAAAAGCCTATTTCTTATATGCCGCCTCGAACTCCTGCATACAGTCAACCAAAGCCTGAACACTCTCTAGCGGAAGAGCATTATAGATCGAAGCACGGAAACCACCAACCAAACGGTGACCCTTGATACCAACCATACCACGCTCCTTGGCAAACTCCAAGAAAACAGGAAGCTCAAAGCCTGAACAAGCCTCGCTATAAACAAAAGGTACATTCATAATCGAACGATCCTCGACAGCAACCGGAGAGGCGAACATCGAGTTGCGCTCAATCTCACCATACAAAAGCTCTGCCTTTGCCTTATTAGCCGCATGAATAGCCTCGACACCACCCTGAGCCTTCAACCATTTAAGGGTCTCACGAACCATATAGATAGGGAAAACAGGAGGAGTATTGAACATAGAGTCGTTCTTGATATGAGTGCGATAGTCAACCATCGAAGGAATCGAGCGAGTAACCTTACCCAAAGCATCCTCACGAACAATCACAAAAGTGACACCAGCAGGCCCCATATTCTTTTGAGCACCACCATAGATCATAGCATATTTCGACACATCAACAGGGCGTGAAAGAATATCCGAAGACATATCGGCAATCAAAGGCACCGGTGAGTCAAGATCCTCATGAAACTCCGTTCCGAAGATAGTATTATTGGTGGTGATATGCAGATAGTCAAGATCCGAAGGAATCTCAAATCCCTTAGGGATATAAGTATTATTCTTATCCTGAGAAGAAGCAATCTCGACCACCTCACCAAACAATTTAGCCTCCTTAACCGCTTTATTAGCCCAAACACCAGTATTGATATAACCAGCCTTAGTCTCCATAAAATTGAAAGGCACGAAGTAGAACTGAGTCGAAGCACCACCTGCCAACCAAAGGATCTTATGGGTATCAGGCACATTCAAAAGCTCCTTCAAAAGAGAGGTAGCCTCCGAAATAACCGCCTCAAAATCAGGAGTACGGTGAGAGATCTCGATCAAAGAGAGCCCCATACCATTAAAGTCAAGAACAGCAGCTGCTCCATTTTCGATCGCCTCACGTGGCAGGATACATGGACCTGCCGAGAAATTATGTTTTTTCATAACCTATATTATATTTTGTTAATAATTCTTCTGATTCCAAAGAAAAGTACTACCTTTGGGATCATCAAATGTACGAACTAAGTTGCAGATAGCAAAATTTTTCTTCATTTTAAATTAGTATATCACAAAACAGTTCGACAATTAACCATCTTGAAAGCTACGAATTTTACAGAGGGCGAGATTGGCTCCCAGATAATGCGTTTTGCATTGCCCATAATCATGGGCAATCTTTTTATGCAACTTTATCAAGTGATCGACAGTGTTATTGTTGGTCGTTTTTTGGGCACAGAGGCGTTGGGGGCTGTTGGGGCTTCGACCCCAGTGGTATTTGCCACCATAGCTATTGTTATTGGTATTGGTAGTGGGGCTAGTGTTGTTATCTCGCAATATTTTGGGGCTAAACAATACGACAAGGTGCGAATCACTAGCGATACCCTGCATATTGTCCTTTTGGCATCGGGGGTGATTATCGCCGCCTTTGGTATATTTTTCTCACGAGATATTTTCCATATACTTGGGCTACCCGAGGAGTTGATGGATCATGCCGTGAGCTATCTTTCGATCTATCTTGGGGGGATATTCCTTCTGTTTGGATTCAATACTATCTCGTCGATGCTACGGGGTGTTGGTGACTCCAAAACACCTCTCTATTTTCTGCTGTTTTCGGCCGTGCTGAACGTCCTGCTAGACCTGCTGTTCATTGTCGTTTTCGGCTGGGGAATAGCCAGTGTGGCATGGGCAACCGTAATCTCGGAGGGTGTAGCCTATATGATCGCCATAGGCTATATCAACAAAACAAGCAAGATTTTCCATATCAACCTATTGCGTCTACGATTCGATCGTCACATCTTCAACCAATGTATTAAGTATGGTCTACCCACTGGTATCCAGCAGTCGTTTGTGGCTTTTGGGGCTGTGGCTATTTCGTTTTTGGTCAATCGCTATGGGGCGGATGTGGTAGCCGGATATTCGATTGCTATGCGTATCGACCATCTAGCAGTAATTCCAGCCATGAATTTCGGAATGGCAATGGTATCATTCTCGGGACAGAACGTTGGAGCAGGGAGATACGACAGGGTTCGTCGTGGATTGAAGATCACACTACTCTACTCTACCGCTATTTCGATCGTTATTTCGTTGGTACTAATCTTATTTTCGGAGCCTATACTCTCGATTTTTACCACCGACAGTGCCGTGATCGGTGTAGCACATGAATATTTGATAGTTGTCAGTTGCTTTTTCCCATTCTTTACCATCATGAGCGTACTGAATGGTATGTTCCGAGGAGCAGGAGATGTTATAGCACCAATGGTCATCACGTCTGTTGCACTGTGGGGGATACGTATTCCGTCGGCTTCGGTACTAAGTGATTCGATTGGTTCGACAGGTATCTGGTGGTCGATTCCTTTTGGTTGGTGCTGTGGTATGGTGATTGCCTTGATCTACTATAAGCGTGGCAATTGGCACACGAAGTCTATTATTAAGCATTGATCTTTTTGTTCCCGGACGGCTGTCGGTGTGACTCGAATTTAAAAGATTTTAACCGAAGAGATGGAATGTTCTCGGACGGCTGTCGAGGTGCATCGTGCTACGAAGTAGTACGGGGCTCCCGACGGGGGGAGCCGTCCGCCCCGTAGAGATTTCCCTTCTTTACAGAAGGCAAATCTCCGCTATCGCAATTGAACCATTTTTATAAAAAAAAAGAGAGATCACCTTGGAAACCAAAACAATCTCTTCTCAAAAAAAAGTGTGACACCATCAGGATTCAAACCTGAAACCTTCTGATCCGTAGTCAGATGCTCTATTCAGTTGAGCTATGGTGCCTTAAAATTGTAAGCAAAACGAAAAATAAATTTTTCAAAATAAAAGAGGTTACCGTCTGTCGAGATAACCTCTTCTAAGGTGTGACACCATCAGGATTCAAACCTGAAACCTTCTGATCCGTAGTCAGATGCTCTATTCAGTTGAGCTATGGTGCCATTAATTTGCTTTTGCGTTTGCAAAGGTAGATCTTTTTTTCTTATATCCAAAATAAAATCACTATTTTTGTTGAAAATTTTACCGCCCACAATGAATAACATAGTAGAAAGAATCATTCGTGGCGAGAGACTATCAGCCCAAGAGGCTCTGCAAATCACTCGCTGTGAGACTATTGAAAATCTCGGCAAAGCCACCTCTGAGCTTAGAACCCATTTCCACCAAAACCATTTCGACTCGTGTTCGATAATGAATGCTCGAAGTGGAAAATGTACCGAAGATTGCAAATGGTGCTCTCAATCGAAATACTTTGCCACAAAAATCGAGACATATCCTCTTACCGATTCGCCCACGGCAATAACCCATGCTCTGGATAACCACACCAAGGGAATTAGGCGTTTTGCACTGGTTACTTCGGGACGTACAATGACCGACAGGCAAGTGAGGGAGGTCTGCAAGATATATAACGATATTCGCCAAGAGTGTTCGATCTCACTGTGTGCGTCGATGGGGCTGCTGAATGAGTCGCAGTTGGTGTGCCTGAAAGAGGCTGGGGTCTCTCGTTACCATTGCAATATCGAAACTGCACCCTCGTTTTTTCCTACCTTGTGTTCGACACATACTCAGGAGGAAAAACTCGAAACCATCCGCTCGGCACAGAGGCTGGGGATGTCGATCTGTTCAGGAGGCATAATTGGCATGGGCGAAACACTAGAGCAGAGGGTCGAGATGGCAATCTATATTCGTGATATAGTCAAAGCGGATTCGGTGCCCGTAAACGTCCTCAACCCCATCGTGGGAACACCCCTAGAGGGGCAAACAGCACTAAGCGACGAAGAGCTCCTGAGGAGTTTTGCCATGTTCCGCCTAGTAATGCCCGACAAGCACATTCGCTTTGCAGGGGGGCGAACACTATTCTCGCACCTAACCGAAACACTCCTGAGAGGTGGTGTAAGTGGTGCAATTATGGGCGATTTGCTCACAACCATCGGAGCTTCGGTCGAGCAAGACAAACAGATGCTCCACAGGCTAGGTTTGCAGATGTAACCGCTCTTTAGCATAACCCAAGACGTACTAATAGTCACATAAATAACGTTTGTAAAATGTGCGCCATACATCATAATGAGGCAAACACCCTAGGAAGAATAAAAATTAAACAAAAAAATAAACAAAAATGTCAAAAAAAACAATTACCCTGATTGTAGTAGCAGCCGCTGCACTAATCCTTTATTTCTCGCTCACAAGTAGCTACAACTCAATGGTCACCCAAGAGGAGACTGTAACTTCTACTTGGAGCAATGTCGAAAACCAATATCAACGCCGTGCCGACCTGATCCCTAATCTGGTAAACACGGTCAAAGGCTATGCCTCACACGAATCAGAAACGCTAACCGGAGTGACCGAAGCTCGTGCCAATGCCACAAAAGTGACAATTGACGCAAACAACCTAAACGAACAATCACTAGCTGCCTATAACCGAGCGCAAGGTGAACTATCGTCGGCACTATCGAAACTATTGATGGTGAGCGAGAACTACCCAGATCTAAAAGCCAATCAAAACTTCCTAGAGCTACAATCGCAACTAGAAGGCACCGAGAATCGCATCTCGACCGAACGCAAACGCTTCAACGATGCAGTCAAAGAGTACAACGCAAGTATCCGCAAATTCCCACGCAACCTAATGGCATCAATGTTTGGTTTTGAACCAAAAGCCTATTTCGAAGCGCAAGAGGGTAGCCAAAATGCGCCAACGGTTGAGTTTTAGTCACACAAAAACCATAAGCTGATGAAATTCCTAACCAAAAAGCAAGAGAAAAGAGTTGTCGCAGCAATTGTCAAAGCCGAAAAGCAGACCTCAGCAGAGATCAAAGTGCATATCGACAAGAGTTGTAAAGGCGATCCGCTAGAGAGAGCCAAAGAGCTTTTCCTTCAGCTAGAGATGGATCAGACAGAGCTAAGAAATGGCGTTCTGATCTATGTATCCGAAGATCGTACAACGGCAATTGTTGGCGATCAAGGGATCAACGAAAAGGTGTCCGACGATTTCTGGATCGAAACCCACCGAGAGATGGTAAGGCTTTTTGCCAAAGGCGATCGTGATGGAGCACTATGCAGTGCGATTGAGAGTGCCGGTGAGAGACTAAAAGAGTTTTTCCCATACCAAGAAGATGATATAAACGAATTAAGTGATGAGATTTCTTATGAGAAATAATAGTATAAAACACCTAGCACTATCATTATTACTGCTCTTTGCTACAATCTCGGGGGTGCTCTCTCAGGAGTTTCCCGCCAAGAGCAACAGTCTGGTAAATGATTATGCTGCGTTGCTCACCAGTGGTCAGAGGAGTACTTTGGAGTCTCGTCTTCGTGCGTTCAACGATACGACCTCGAACCAGATTTCGATCGTAACGGTCACCGATCTTCAGGGTATGACTGCCTCGCAGTATGCCACGGAACTGGCACACCAGTGGGGCGTTGGTCAGAAGGGGCGTGACAATGGCGTTATGATTCTGCTCAAACCAAAGACTTCCAGCTCGAAGGGAGAATATTTTATTGCAGTGGGCTATGGTCTCGAAGGGGCTATACCCGATGCAATGGCATCACGTATTGGGCGTGAGATTATGGTACCCGAGCTGCAACAAAACAACTATTACGGAGCACTAGACAAGGCAACCTTGGCGATTATGAAGTTATCTCAGGGCGAGTACGATGCACTGGATCAGGGGATGAGTTTCGAAACCAAGATCAAATGGTTTACCTATATTCTGATTGCAGTAGTTGTATTGATCTCATTGTTCTCGAAGCGAAACACGAGCGATAACAGCAATGGCAGTGGAGGTGGCAGTCGTACGGGTGACGATCTACTTACGGGAATGATTATTGGTAGTATGCTAGGAGGTCATCGTGGAGGACGACATGGCGGCGGCAGTGGCTTCGGTGGTGGTGGAGGCTTTGGCGGCTTCGGAGGCGGAGGCTTTGGTGGTGGCGGAGCAGGTGGCAGCTGGTAGGTTTTCGACCTACAATCATAAAATAAATAAATAAATAAAGAAAGAAAGAAAGAAAGAAAGAAAGAAAGAAAGAAAGAAAGAAAGAAAGAGAGAGACCCTCTTAGATCATGAATCTAAGAGGGTCTCTCTCTTTATAGCTATAATTGATAAGTTTTATTCTCGGACGGCTGTCGAGGTGTCCCGTGCTATGAAATAGTACGGGGCTCCCGACGGGGGGCGCCGTCCGCCCCGTAGAGATTTTACCTTCGCC
>JAWXTL010000031.1:0-11894 GCA_044433565.1 Rikenellaceae bacterium
CTGCAAAGGTAAATACTTTTTATTTATCCTGCAAACTTATTTTTAAAAATTTTTCGTTTCTCAAACGCCAACAAATTTATCAGCGGAAAGAGGTTGCAGAGATAGATAACATTTGTGAATCTACCAAAACTTTTTTCAAAAAACTTTCAGTCGGCATTGCAAGTAAAACTCTTTTTACTTACCGAAAGAGGTTGCAAAGGTAAATACAATTATCGAAACCACCAAATTTATTTTTAGAAAATTTCAGAAGAGTAACATACCCCCTCATAAATAAGGAAATTCCCATCCGAACCAAAGTCCGAATGGGAATCCCACATATTTCCTAACTATACCCGAGGAGTGATCCGCCCCAGATTAAGCAATATTATTAACATGAAGCTGCAAACTACTTTTAAGGTTAGCCGCTTTGTTAGCATGAATAATATTCTTCTTAGCAATCTTATCCAAAAGAGCAAATACCTTAGGAAGCATAGCCTCAGCAGCCGCTTTCTCTGTAGTGTTGCGAAGAGCCTTCACAGCATTACGAGTAGTTTTAAAGTAATATTTGTTATGCACACGACGCTTCTCTGTCTGACGAATGCGTTTTTTAGATGACTTGTGATTTGCCATTTTAGTTTGGTTATTTTTTAGCGTAAAAAGGAGATCGTTTACAATCTCCATTGTTCTTTTCTTTATTATGTAGCCCGTAGGGGAGTCGAACCCCTCTTTCAAGAATGAAAATCTTACGTCCTAACCGATAGACGAACGGGCCATCTTGCTACATTCAAACCCTTTCTGGGTCGTTTGCGTGTGCAAAGATAGAGTATATAAAATTAATGTGCAAATATTTTAATAACTTTTTTTCAAAAAATATTCACCCCCGCAATCCAAACCACTAACAATCAACTATTTAACCAATTCCGACTCGGCATCCAAAAATCGAGAAAACGCAAAACCCGAAACCACAGAAGACATATTAGCCAAAATAAGATCATTACAAAGGTTACCAATACTACCCAAATGTGTATGAGAAACCTCACGACAAGGAGAATAATCCCCCGACTCTATATCCAAACCAATCTGGCGATAGGCCTCACGGAAAGGAACACCCGAAAGAACCATATTATTGACAACCTCGACACTAAATATATAGTCATACATCGAAGCATCCAAAATACCCGCCCGAACCGAAATATGCTCCAACATATAATCGGCCATAGACAAACACTCCTTAATAGAGTCCAAAGCAGGGAAAAGCACCTCCTTCAAAAGTTGCAACTCACGATGATACCCAACCGGAAGATTAACCCCCAGCATAGCAATCTGGTTAGGCAACCCCTGCAAAAGGTTGCACTTACCACGCATAATCTCCCAAACATCCGGATTCTTCTTATGAGGCATAATACTACTACCTGTGGTAAGTTCAGCCGGATAAGAGATAAAAGAGAAATTCTGAGAAAGATAAAGAGCATTATCCATAGCAAACCGACCCAAAGTAGCCGCAATCGAAGAGACCCCCTGAGCCAAAAGCCGCTCACTCTTGCCACGACCCATCTGAGCATAAACAACATTATAGCTCAAATCATCAAAGCCCAAAAGATCAGTAGTCATCCGACGATCCAAAGGAAAAGAAGAGCCATAACCCGCAGCCGAACCCAAAGGATTCTTATTAATAACCCGATAAGCCCCCTGCATCATATAAAGGTCATCGACCAAACTCTCGGCATAAGCCCCAAACCAAAGCCCAAAGCTAGAAGGCATAGCAATCTGAAGATGTGTATAACCCGGCATCAAAACATCCTTATGCTGATTAGAAAGCGAAATCAAACGAGAGAACAAAGCCTCGACCCCCTGAACCACCTCATAGATCTCACGACGCAAAAGGATACGAAGGTCAACCAAAACCTGATCGTTACGAGAGCGACCCGAATGAATCTTCTTCCCTGCATCGCCAATACGCTGAGTCAACATAGCCTCGACCTGAGAATGAATATCCTCTACCCCATCCTCGACCAGCAACTCACCACGCTGAGCCAACTGATAAAGCTCCTTCAACTCCCGTTGCACAAGAGCCAAATCCTCAGAGCTCATCAAAGAGATACTCTCCAACATACGAGTATGAGCCAAAGAGCCCAAAACATCGGCCGAAGCCAAACGATTATCCAAAATACGATCTAGCCCAACCGTAAACTGATCGACACGATCAGTAGAGGCAATATTTTTCTGCCAAATTTTCATAACACTATACTATTATAATATAACAATCATCTATTTTACACCCCCAACACGCCATCACTCACCCCCGAGCGATTCAAAAAAAACACGAGAAGCCATCTGCTCACCAAGTTTCTTAGTACGTCCACATCCTTCACCAACCACCACCCCATCGACTACCAGCCGAGAGCGAAACAGAGGATTAACCTCCGAGTAGCCCGTATCACGATCCGTAAGGAACTCAATCGAAAGACGTTTCTTCTGCGCCCACTCAATAATACGACTCTTGAAATCACGCTCCACATGAGAAAGCTCCTCAAGATCCAAATACGAAAGGATCAATCGCCCCACCACACCCGAAGCCACATCATACCCCTTGTCTAAATACAAAGCCCCAATCAGAGCCTCAAGAGCATCACCGGGAACATTCCGCTGAGAAGAAAAGCTACCCCCCAAATGCGAAAGCACGTGTTCGCCCAGCCCAATTTCAGAGGCCAAGCGATTCAAACTATCACGAGAAACAATACGAGAACGCAATTTAGTCATATCCCCCTCGTCCATATCCGAAAACTCAACAAAGATCATCTCCGAAGAGACAGCCTCCAAGATAGCATCGCCCAAAAATTCCAACCGCTCATTATTAATCAAACGACCATCCTCGGTCGAAATCGAAGCCGAACGATGAATCAAAGCCATCTTATACAACTCGACATTCGAGGGAGTAACCCCCAAAAGGCGATGAAAGAGCCGCAAATAATCACGCTCGGGCGAGAAAGTACGTCGTAAAAGATTAATCATCTATTCGCTGATTTTTATAACATTGAAACAAAAGTCCCTTCGCAAAGGTAGCAAAACCTAAACGAAGGGACAAATATTAATCCTCTAATAATCCTATGAAGCATCAAGGCATATATCTCACCGCTCTGTGCTTAGAGGTTATTGATTTAGATCTTCTTGAGTATTACGGTTGAGTTGTGACCGCCAAAGCCAAAGGTATTCGACATTGCCACCTTCACATCTCGCTGTTGCGCTTTGTTGAGTGTCAAATTCAACTTGTGGTCGATACTTGGATCTAGGTTAAAGTTATTGATCGTTGGAGCAACAATCCCCTCATTCAAAGTCATAACACAAGCCAGAGCTTCGATAGCTGCCGCCGCACCTAGCAGGTGACCTGTCATTGATTTGGTCGACGAGATATTCATCTTATAGACATGGTCGCCAAAGGTGGTGATTAGGCCTGTGATCTCAGGAAGGTCTCCCGCTGGGGTCGACGTACCGTGAGTATTTACATATTCAATATCCGAAATCGAAAGACCAGCATCTTCGATAGCTAGTTTCATAGCACGAGCCGCACCCATTCCGTTTGGATGTGGCGAGGTGAAGTGATAAGCATCGGCTGTCATACCGCCACCTGCCACCTCGGCATAGATCTTAGCACCACGAGCCACTGCGTGTTCGTACTCCTCAAGCAATAGTGCACCAGCACCCTCACCCATTACGAAGCCGTCACGATTGGCATCAAAAGGACGTGAAGCAGTCGAAGGATCATCATTGCGAGTCGACAACGCCTGCATTGAGTTAAAACCACCAACACCTGCTTCGGTCACAGCCGCTTCAGAACCACCCGAAAGGATAATATCGGCCTTGCCCCAACGGATCAGATTCATAGCGTCGATCAAAGCATGATTAGACGATGCACAAGCCGAAACAGTACAATAATTCGGGCCTCTAAAGCCATATTTCATCGAGATATGACCAGCCGCAATATCCGAAATCATCTTAGGGATAAAGAATGGGCTAAAACGTGGAGTGCCATTACCAGCCACAAAATTTTTGATCTCTTGGGTGATAGTCTCAAGACCACCAATACCCGAAGCCCAGATAACACCAGCACGATCAAGGTCGATCGCCTCAAGATCCAAAGCCGAATCCTTGACAGCCTCTTCACTAGCGATCATAGCAAACTGCGAGAAACGGTCGAATTTGCGAACCTCCTTACGATCGAAGTAGTCTTGCGAATTATAGTTTTTCACCTCACATGCAAACTGTGTCTTAAACTTTGAAGCATCAAAGTTGGTGATTGGAGCTGCACCACTCACACCCTCTTTTAGGGCTTTGAAATACTCTTCGATATTATTTCCGATAGGGTTTATAGTACCTATACCTGTTATTACTACTCTTCTCATTTAATTTATTTAAACCTGAAAATCTTAATTTTTAGTTATTTTGAACATAACACCGTCACACTATGCGAGTCCGAAGAATTGGGTTAGTTTAATTTCGACTCTCCATAAGAAGGTGACCAAACGAGTTACGATTATTTTTCATAAAGAAAGCTGTTTGGGGTCGAAGATCTCTTATTCTGAGAGACCTTCGCCCGAAAACAGCTTTAGCTCTCCACTCCCATTTTTGATAAATGGTCTGGCTGGAGTAATTCGATTCTTTTTGCGTCAAAAAACACTAGCAAACTTTTATATCACCATCGCTTTTCGCTCGTGGGGGGCAATGCTTGGGAGCAATGCTCGGGGCAATGTTTGGGGCAATATAAAAACCTTCTAGTTTTTTATGATCGACAAGGACGAATTATTTTAGTTTAGCCTCAATGTAACTAACAGCGTCATTGACGGTACCGATTTTCTCAGCATCTTCGTCTGGAATTTGGATCTCGAATGCGTTTTCAAAGTCCATAATTAGTTCAACTGTGTCCAATGAATCTGCACCTAGATCGTTAGTAAAGCTAGCCGTAGGAGTTACTTCTGCTGCGTCAACGTTTAGTTTTTCAACGATGATTTCAACTACTTTTGAAGATACATCTACCATGATTTTAAATTTTTTAGTTTAACAATGTTTTTTTAATCTTTTCTTTTTGTGTTGTGGCACTCTGGTACCACGCTTGGGGTGGCTCACTGTTTTATTTGACCTAAAATGTATGTCGGATCTTTGCCGACACCTCGCTAAGGAACGCATCACTGCGACGGGTCAAAATGAGCCTCAACTGGTTATTTCATAACACAATCGACTGCGAAGTTATATATTTTTTTTTATTGTTCTACAATAATTTGAGAAAAAGTTCGTAAATTTCGTTACTCATTTCTATCAATTCACTGATTATGAACAACATAGCTATTTTTGCATCTGGCAACGGTTCTAATGCTCAAGCCATAATTACCTATTTTCGGGAGCATTCCACTCGCTCACGGGTCTCTTTGGTTGTTACCAATCGCCCTGATGCTTATGTGGTTGCGAGGGCTTCGGATTTGGGTGTTGAGACTCTTTGCTGGGGGCGTGAGGTTTTCTGCGATTCTCCCGAGGTTGTGGTTTCGGCTCTCTCCTCTCGCAACATAGGCTTTGTTGTTCTTGCTGGATTTATGCTTTTGATCCCGCCTCAGATAATAAATTCGTTTAGAGGACGTATTATTAATATACATCCTTCGCTTTTGCCTGAGTTTGGGGGTCGGGGGATGTATGGCGATCGGGTTCATCGGGCGGTGATCGACTCGGGCGAGAGGGTCTCGGGGATTTCGATCCATCTGATCGACGAACATTATGATCGGGGCGATTTGATTTTTCAGGCTCAGACGGCACTTTGCCCGGGGGAGACTCCCGAGAGCTTGGCTCAAAAGATCCACGCCTTGGAGCACTACCACTACCCTCGTGTGATCGAGCGGCTGATCGAAACCAAAGAGTAAACTCTATATATAGTATATTAATCATAACCAAAAAAAACATTTACAACTATGAATCTACTTCTTATCTCGAACTCTACCAATGCCGGAGAGGCTTATCTTGAATATCCAAAAGAGAATATCCGTGAGTTTCTTTTGCCACATGGTACCACCGAGGTTCTGTTTATCCCTTATGCTGGTGTCACTCTCTCGTGGGACACCTATGAGCAGAAGGTCTCTGATCGCTTTGCGGAGTTTGGCGTAGCGGTTCGCTCTATTCACCACTTTGATAACCCAGTTCAAGCTGTTTTGGATGCTCAGGCTATTGTTGTTGGTGGGGGTAACACTTTTATGCTTTTGAAGACTATGCAGGACAATGGTTTGATCGCTCCTATTCGCTCAAAGGTCTCTTCGGGCACTCCTTATATTGGCTGGTCGGCAGGTAGCAATATGGCTTGTCCTATGCTTTGCACCACCAATGATATGCCTATCGTAGAGCCTCAATCATTCAAATCATTGGGTTTGATTCCTTTCCAGATCAACCCACACTACCTTGATGGACATCCTGATGGTCATGCTGGTGAGACTCGTGAGCAGCGCATCGAGGAGTATATCGAGGCTAACAAGGGTATGTTCGTAGCTGGACTTCGTGAGGGATGTATGTTGCTATACAAGGATTCTACCCTTTCGTTGATTGGATCACGTCCTCTGCGTATTTTCAAATATGGTCAGCAGCCTTATGAGGTCTCTTCGGGCGACGATCTTTCATTTTTGATGTAAATTCCTTGTCGGATGGCAGAACATAATATACTGGGTAGCGAGGGTGAGTCTTTGGCTACCCAGTTTCTTTTGGCTGGGGGTTATACTATTTTGGAGCGTAATTTTCGGATTTCACGTATCGAGGTTGATATTATTGCTATGCGTGATGGCGTTGTGCATTTTGTCGAGGTTAAGAGTCGGGTGGGTCGGTTGGATTCGGCGTTACTGGCTTTTGATGGTTGTCGACGTGAGCGTTTGATTTTGGCTTCGGAGTTATATATTTCTTCTATGGGGTTGGATTGTGAGTTGAGCTTGGATTTGGTTACTGTTATTTTCAGGGGGGATTCTCCTGCTCAGATTAGCCATTATCAGGGGTTGCAATAGTTCGGGCGGTATGTTCTCGGACGGCTGTCGGCGTGACACGTAAAGCCATCGGGTTTACGGGGCTCCCGACGGGGGGAGCCGTCCGCCCCGTAGAGATTTCCCTTCTGGCAAAGGCAAATCTCAGCTACCGCATTCGGAAATTCCTCTACCCGAAGATATGGGTTTTTCTGGGACGCTCGGGTCTTTTCTGGGACTCTTGCTGGGTCATGTGCAATATAAAAATTTGCAGGGGTGGGGAGCCATCTGCCCTGCTGAATTTTCTCAGCAGAAAATTCTCGCTGCCGCAATTGGAAATCTCTCGAAACTATGCCCACCCAAATTTTCCACAAAAAAACAAAACATCATAGGCAATTTATCCTTGCAATGATGCGTTGATAATTGAGTGTAGCAATACACAAAGCAAAAATAAAGTCTAACAGCCCAAATTCTAAAACCAAAAAAAACCAACGGATCCTCCTTCTCGCAAAAGATCCACACCCCACGTGAGAGAAAAACAAAAAAAACCCACGTCCCCACCCCAGTAATAAAATTAAAGTGCAAATCTTAATGAAAATTATATACCTTTGCACCAATTTGTTAAACTGCAAACTATACCCAAAAATATATGAGCGAGAAAAATATCTGCCCAAAACACATAGCCATAATCATGGACGGCAACGGAAGATGGGCAAAAAATAAAGGCGAAGAGAGAGTTACAGGGCACAAAAGTGGCGTAGATTCTCTGAAATCAGTGGTTCGAGCAGCCGGAGACCTCGACGTAGAATATCTTACGATCTACGCATTTTCGAGCGAAAATTGGAACCGACCACAACAAGAGGTCGATGCCCTAATGCAACTTTTTACGGTTACACTCTCGGCCGAAATCGACTCGCTGACAGAAAATGGCGTAAAACTTCACTTCTTGGGTAATATTGCTGGACTTCCTGTTGAACTGCAACAAATGATCGACCAAGTAAATCAAATTACTCCCGATCATATAAAACTAAATCTGGTAATCGCTATCAACTACGGAGCTCGTGAGGAGATCACTCAGGCGGTGCGAGATATAGCCCAGAAAGTAGCGGATAATGACTTGGCAGTGAGTGATATAACACCCGAGATGATCTCTCAAAATATGCTACTACCGCAGATACCCGACCCCGACCTGCTGATCCGCACCAGCGGAGAGCTAAGAATCAGCAATTTCCTGCTCTGGCAACTCTCATACAGCGAACTCTATTTCACCTCGACCTACTGGCCTGACTTCGATGCTCAGGAGCTGAATCTCGCTATCGAAGAGTACCAAAAACGCCATAGACGCTATGGAGCTTTATAGAAAATTTGACAGTTAAAAAAAAATACATATCTTTACACATTAATTACTAACCGATTTTATTGAGAATCTTAATTATACCATCGATAATGAAGCTACTGACATTTATCATTTCATTACTGATTGCACTACCTGCCTTCGCACAAGATGCACCACAAGACTCTACTGCAACCAACAACCCACAAGCGACAAAAAACGTACCAAGAATAGATTACAGCTCCCAGCCTAAGCAATACATAATAGGAAAACTCACTATCGACGGACTAAAAACCCTTGACGACAATATTGTACTTAGTACTACGGGTATGATGGTTGGCGACTCGGTGGTTATCCCAGGTGAACACCTCTCAATGGCGGCAAAACAGCTGTGGAACCAACGCCTATTCTCGGATATTAAGATCGAAACAGAATTTACGGGCGATAGCGTGGCGGTCAACTTCGTGGTCAAAGAGCGTGCTCGTGTCTATAACTGGCTCTTCGAGGGGATCAAAAAAGGTCAAATCAAAGACCTGCTCGAAAAACTAAACCTTCGTCGTGGTTCGGAGCTTTCGGATTATCATATTGCTACCTCGGAGCGACTTATCAAAGAGTACTATAATGAGAAGGGTATGCGTAATGCCGAAATCAGCTACCGTATCGAGGCTGACTCGTTGGTAAAAAATGGGGTGAATGTGATATTTGATATTGAGCCTCACAATAAATTACGTATCAAAACCATCGAAATCGAGGGAGCCCAGGAGTTAGATCCTGTGAAGATCGCTCGTGAGATGAAAAATACCAAAAAGAAATCTATTAACTTCTTTGCCGATAACAAATTCAAGGATAATGAGTTCCCTTCGGATCTTGTGTTGATTGAGAATTATCTAAGAAGCAAGGGTTTCCGTGATGGTGAAGTTCTTGAGGACTCGCTATTCCAGATCGACGAAAAGAACCTTGGCGTTTGGATCAAAGTCAAAGAGGGTCAGAAATATTACTATCGTGATATAACTTGGGTTGGTAACTCAGTCTATACCACCGATCACCTCTCGAACTATGTGTTGGGTTTCCACAAGGGCGACACCTATGATAGTGAAACTATGGGTGCTCGTTTGGGTCTTCCTGATAAGGCCGATATGACTACTATGTCGGTTTCGGGATTGTATCAAGATAATGGATATTTGGTCTTTAATATTAGTCCTTTCGAGACTGTGATTGGCGACTCGGTCGATGTTGAGATCCGTATGGTCGAGGGAAAACAATTCCGTATCAATAGTGTTGACTTCGATGGTAATACTCGTACCAACGACCACGTTATCCGTCGTGAGCTAGAGACCCTTCCGGGTGACCTCTACTCTCAGTCGCTTTTGATTCGCACCTACCAGCGTTTGGCAAGTATGGGACAGTTCGACCAGCAGTCGTTCTCGACTCCTTCGATCACTCCAAACCCTCAGGACGAGACCGTAGATATTAAATATTCGTTGACCGAGGTATCAAATGATGAGTTTGAGCTTTCACTTGGTTGGGGTAGTGGCATGTTTATTGGTTCGGTGGGTATTAACTTCACGAATGTATCGTTGCGCAAGTTCTTTGATAAAGAGGCATGGAGACCTTACCCTGCTGGTGACAACCAGACTATCGGTCTGCAATTGTCAACTAGTGGATCTTACTACCAATCGGTATCACTTAGTGTGACCGAGCCTTGGTTGGGTGGCAAGAAAGCGACTTCGTTGAGCACCAATGTATTCTACTCACACCAGACTGACTACGACTCTTGGGGTACAACATCCGACGCATCATTTAGCACTATTGGTGCTAGTGCTTCGATTGGTAAACGTTTGAATTGGCCTGACCCATTCTTTACTTTGCAATATGGTCTTAGTTGGCAAACTTATGTTATGAATGATTACTCTAGTTTCATCTTTACGGATGGTGTATCTCATACTATTTCGGCTACTTTGGCTTTGGCTCGTAACTCGGTCGATGATTACCAAGGTTATCCTTCTACGGGTTCTCTTATGTCTCTGTCGTTGGCTATTACTCCTCCTTATTCGGCTTTCGATGGTAAGGATTATAGCGACACTGATATGGCAGATGATGAGCGTTACCGTTGGATCGAATATCACAAATGGAACCTAAATGCCACTTGGTTTACTCCTTTGACCCAAAATCGCAAACTCGTTTTGATGACTCGTGCGCAATTTGGATATTTGGGAAGTTATAACCCTTATAAGATTTCTCCTTTCGAGGGATTTGAGATGGGTGGTGATGGTTTGACAACTTATAGCTATTATGGTGTTGAGACTGTTGGTCTTCGTGGATATGACAATGGATCGTTGACTCCTTATAGTGATTATGGTATCTATGCTTATATTTATAGCAAATATACCGCAGAGCTTCGTTACCCTATTATGCGTGAAGGATCGACACTGGTTTATGTGCTCGGTTTTGCTGAGGCAGGAAACGCCTATACTCTGCTCAAGGACTTCAAACCTTTCGAGTTGAAGAAGGCAGCAGGTGTTGGTATTCGTATTTTCCTTCCGATCCTAGGTCTTATTGGTGTTGACTGGGGTTATGGTTTCGACGTTCCATATAATGGTGCAAGTGTTAGTGGTAGCCAAATCCACTTCACTATGGGTATGCAAATGTAATTTAGTTTTATTACCTTTGCCCCCATGTAATACAGAACAGACTAAAAACAATTGATAAATTAAAAAAATAACCAAAACAAAAAATTAAATTATGAAAACTATTAAGTATCTTGTGGTTGCCCTTGTGATGATGACTTCAACCTCGGCTGTTATGGCTCAAAAATTGGGTTCGGTAAAGAACTCTGAATTGATTCAAAAGATGGTCGCTAAGGATAGCGTTCAGACGAAATTGGATGCACACTATAAAGATCTAAGTGAGATGGCAGATGCTATGCAGGTTGAGTTCAATGGCAAGTTGGAGGAGTACCAAAAAAATCAGGCATCTTATTCGGATGTAGTTAAATCTCAGAAGGAGAAAGAGCTTCAACGTTTGCAACAGAGCATTCAGGAGTTTATCCAAACCTCAGAGACTAGCATTCAGGCAAAACAACAAGAGTTGATGACTCCTATTTATGAGAAATTGCGTGAGGCAGCTCAAAAAGTTGGTAACTCGGGTGGCTTTGCTATGTTGTTTGATGCTGACTCACAGATGTACCTTAATCCAAGTCAGGTTACTGACGTAACTGCTTTGATGAGCAAAGAGATGGGTTTGTAGGGGGACATTAGCGAATTTACTATTATTATGATTTGAGAATATGATTGGTATTCTTGATTCGGGATTGGGCGGACTATCTGTATTAAAAGAGGTAGTGCGCCTTTTGCCTACGCAGGAGATTCTATATTATGCCGACACGGCACATTGTCCTTATGGTGGTCGATCGCAGGGAGAGATTTGTGATTTGACACATCTTGCTGTTGAGCGATTGGTGGGGCTTGGGGCTGAGTTGGTTGTTTTGGCTTGTAACACTATGACGGGGGCTTCGGTCGTTTCTTTGCGTGAGTATTATGGTGATCGGGTTTCTATTGTGGGGATGGTACCAGCTTTGAAACCGGCTTTGGCTTTGACTCGCTCGG
>JAWXTL010000032.1:0-11742 GCA_044433565.1 Rikenellaceae bacterium
CGGGGGTGGAGCGTCCGCCCTGCTGACTTTTCTGGCGAAAAGTCTCGCTATCGCAATAGGAAAATCCTCCTCAAATTATGAAAATACTTTGCGCCCCCCGAAACCTTGTCGAAGACTCGACAAGGTTTTTTGTCAGGCGAGGGGTGAGAACGAAAATCCTATGACCTAAATGCCTATGACCGTTAGGAAACATAGCTCCAACCGCAGGGAACTGTGGAGGCTATTTGAAAAAATGCCCAACCGACCAAAAACTTTTGTCCAGAAATTACCCCCTCCAAGGGGTAATTTCTTCATTAGAACGATCCCAAAGTCTTATTCCCGAAATCTTCCGACCACCCTTGGACGGCTCACCCCGTCAGGAGCTCCGTACTACGAAAGTAGCACGTGTCACACCGACAGCCGTCCGAGAACAATCCATATCTTTACGTCGAAATTGAACTGTCGACCACTCTAAGGAGTGGGATTTCTTGGATTTATAGATAGATTGTCATCTGCAAGGTCGAGCATCCCAGTAGGTGGCAACGCAACATATTCAATGCTGTGACCGACCCCTTTTCCATGTTCTGCTCTCTGAGTTGTCCAAATTGCAGACGTTGACTGATTACGCCTTCGGGTGTGGCAACGGCAATCCATATCGTTCCTACGGGTTTCTGATCGCTCCCTCCCGTTGAACCTGCTATGCCGGTGGTGGCTATCGAATAGTCACTTCCGCTTACTCTGCGCACTCCCATTGCCATCTGCTCGGCGACCTGCTGACTTACCGCCCCGTGAGTCATTATATCATCCCACGATACGCCCAAGATATCTCTTTTCATCTCGTTCGAGTATGAGGTAACCCCTGCTAGGTAGTAGCTTGATGCCCCTTCCATTGATGTGATTTTGCGTGATATTGTACCTCCGGTGCAACTCTCGGCAACCGACAATGTTGCTCCACGCTCTAATAATATCGCTGCCAATGATGACTCAACACTGCAAGGTTCATCACCCAAATAACTCTCGCCAATAAGCTCTCTAACAGCCTGAAATTGCTTCTCGAACTCCGCTTGAGCCACATCCCGATCAACATCATAAGCCGACAAACGTAGGCGAATAGCCGAAGCATTAGGCAAATAAGCCAATCTTATCCACGAAGGTAATGCCAACTCCCATGACTCGATACGCTCACTTAGGATGCTCTCGGGGAGTCCAAAAGTTATAACACTACGGTGAACAACACTACGTAGCGAAAAACGAGACTCGATATACGGGATTACACGATCGGTAATCAATCGCTTCATCTCGAAAGGAACCCCCGGAAGCGAAAACAAAAAGTGTCCATCACGCTCGAAAACCATCCCGGGTGCCGATCCATTCTCGTTTTTGAGAACCTCGCAACACGCTGGTACATCCGCCTGAGATTGGTTCGACTCGTTGAACTCAATGCCACGTCTCTCGACCATATCTCGTACGTGCTCAAAAGTGGCGGCATCTCTCACTAGGGGTGAGTCGAAAAGGCGAGACAATGTATGTTTCGTTATATCATCCTTGGTGGGTCCCAGACCCCCTGTGACAATAACCACATCAGCCTCACGAAGCGCATGATCCAAGGTCGAGTATATATCTTCTGCTCGATCGCCAATTGCCAATCGTCGTACCACCGGAAGTCCTATATCCGAGAATTGTTGACCAATAAATGCCGAATTGGTATCGACAACCTGACCAATTAGCAGTTCGTCGCCAATGGTAATTATCTGAGCAGTAGCCATAATTTTAGATCTCTTATTTATCTGATTTAGTAGACTCTTTCTTTGGGGTGTCCAACACCTTGCATATTTTCTTTGGCATACATGGGCCACCATAAATAAATCCAGAGTACAACTGTACCAAAGAAGCACCTGCTTCGAGCATCAGTTTTGCATCTTCGGGAGTCATAATTCCCCCAACACCGATGATAGGCAATTTCCCTGCCGTTTTCTGGTGAATATATCGTACCACCTCACGTGAACGCTCCGTTAGAGGACGACCACTCATACCTCCACGACCGATAGCTTCGATCTTTTCGCTAGATGCCGAAAGACCATCACGAGTAGTGGTTGTATTGGTGGCAACTATACCATCTATCTTACATTCACGTACCACCTCGATCATGATATCCACCTGATCGAACGAAAGATCTGGCGAGATCTTCAATAGTATTGGGCGGTAGTCGCTCTGACCTTGACGGAAATTTTTCAACCCTTTGAGGATCTCAACCGTGTTATCTTTGTTTTGCAACTCACGAAGGTTGACAACATTCGGACAACTGATATTGACCACAAAATAGTCAACAAAGTCATACATCGAACGAAATAGCTTTAGGTAGTCTGATGGGGCACATTCGTTGGCGGTGGCTGTATTTTTACCAATATTCCCTCCTACGATTAGCTTTGGATTTCGGCGACGAAGTTTGTGAACTGCCGCTTCCACACCATTGTTGTTGAATCCCATACGGTTGATGATTGCACCATCTTCGGGAAGGCGGAAGCAGCGTGGCTTTTCGTTCCCTGGTTGTGCTTTTGGTGTGACAGTACCAATCTCAACAAAACCAAATCCCATAGCTCCAAACATCTCATAGACCTCGGCATTTTTGTCGAGACCTGCCGCTAGTCCAACTGGGTTAGGGAATTTCAGACCAAAGACCTCACGTTCTAGGTTCTCTGATTTATAGTTGCAACATCCACGTGTAATACTTTTCGAGAAGGGGAAATAACGCCATGCTTTTAGCCCTGAGATGATAACATGGTGAATTGTCTCGGGTTGAAATTTAAACAACAGCGGACGTATAATCTGTTTGTACATTTTTAGTTACTATGGGTAATTGTGTGTTTTTTGAAAAATCGGTGAAGCTCTTAGAATAGTAATCCACTAAAGAGTATAAACGATACCACTAGGGTGACGATTATGTTGAAGAACTGCGCTATAAGGAATGCTTTTAGGGCATTTCTAAATTTATTGTTGAATATATCTTTGAACCGAGTCTCAAGACCGATACATACGAAAGCGATGGCAAATAGTGTGTTTTGGATGCTTTTTGTTGATTTCGAGATTGATTTTGCGGTATCTACGTCCATTAGGCTGAAGATTAGAGATGCCACCAAGAATCCCAATACGAATTTAGGGAAACGCTCCCATAGCACACCAAGGGTAACTTTTTCACGACGTTTTTTGCCTTTGTATGTCCAGTAGATCGAGATAAATAGGGCTGCGAAACCTAGCAATACGTTTTGTGAACTTTTGACTATCACGCTATATTTTTCTCCTACTTCGCCTACTGCCGAACCTGCTGCAACAACCGCCCCTGTGGTGTCGATTGTGCCACCTAGCCATGCTCCTGCAACCTCGGGCGAGAGTCCCATCCACTGTACTAGGTATGGCATGAAATACATCATTGGGATTGCACAAACCAAAACCAATGAGATTACATAAGAGAGTTTTTTGTTGTCGCCTTTGATTGCTCCTGCTGCTGCAATAGCTGCCGAAACACCACAGATCGAAACAGCACTTGCCAACATAACACTCATCTCACGATCGACTTTGAGCCTACGTGCTGTCCAGAAAGCAAAACCCCATACACTCAAAATCACAATCAAAGCCTGAATCATACCCAGTGCACCTGCTGTAACTATCTCACTAAAGATAATGGTCGTACCCATAAGTACGAGACCTATTTTTACGAAAAACTCACTATGAATTGCCGAACGCATCCACTCCGGCACCCCGATTGTGTTGCTAATCAATAGCCCTAGTGCCACTGCAAAAAAGACAATCTCTAGCCCTGTTGCACTCTTGATTACAGGGTGCGACGAGAGATAGTTGGCAGCCACAGCCAGAAGTACAATGATTGTCAACGAGATAAATAAATATCTGGTGGTACGCTGCATCAAAACCATAGCTATATAGGTTATCACCAATAGTGCCCCTAGGATCAACGAGAAGTTAGCCCAGTCTGCGGTGCTCGAAAGCGTCTTTGGAAGAGATGGCATTGCGCTCATATCGCCCCCTATAACGAACATACTAATGGCAACAATCATAATAACTAGCCCTGCCATTGTGGATAACCAGTCTTCTGTGAGTAGTTTTTTAAACATTTTCAGCTGTTTTTGATAGATGTGTTTTATTTTTCTGTCGAGAACAAAAATATTGAACTGTCCTTAGCGTTTCATTGCTCGGTCAAGCTCTCGTTTTGTATCTTTCTCTTTTATGTTTTCTCGTTTATCGTAGTTTTTGCGTCCTCGTCCCAATCCTATAACTAGTTTGGCAAGTCCTTTGTCGTTGATAAAGATCTTTAGACCCACCACCGTAGCTCCTTTGTCTTGGAGTTGACGTTCTATTTTGCGCAGTTCCTTTTTCTGGAGCAGGAGTTTGCGTTCACGTTTAGGAGCATGATTATTATAAGAGCCCCAGTGATACTCGGCAATATTCATCCCCCGAACAAACATCTCACCCTGATGGATATAGCAATAGCAGTCCACAAGCGATGCTTTGGATAGTCTCAGTGATTTTATCTCGGTGCCTGTTAGAACAATACCTGCGACCCATGTTTCGCTAATCTCGTAGTCGAAACTTGCACGTTTATTCTTGATCTCAACCGATTTTTGAGGTGGTTTTACTGCCATACGAATGCTAAAAAATTATAACCGAACAAAGGTAATACAAAAGGTCTGATTTAGCAAATCAATAGCCAAACCAGACCCCCTAAACTGATATTTTCGTTATACGTTGAATCGGAAGTGCATGATGTCACCATCTTGAACTACGTATTCTTTGCCCTCGACTGCTAGTTTTCCTGCGTCACGGATTGCCGCTTCCGAACCATAGCTGATATAGTCTTCGTATTTGATTACTTCGGCACGGATGAAACCACGCTCAAAATCGCTGTGGATTACTCCTGCTGCTTGTGGTGCTTTCGATCCTTTGGTGTATGTCCATGCGTGGGTCTCTTGTACTCCTGTTGTGAAGTATGTTTCAAGCTCAAGGAGTGCGTATGCTGCTTTGATTAGGCGGCTTACACCACTTTCGCTCAAACCTAGATCTTGTAGGAACTCTTGACGTTCTTCGTAGCTATCTAGTTGGGCGATGTCTGCTTCGATTGCTGCTGCTATGATTAGCACTCCTGCGTTCTCGTCTTTTACTGCCTCTGCTACGGCTTTGGTATGTTCGTTGCCCTCTACGGCACTGCTCTCGTCGACGTTACAAACATAAAGCACTGGTTTTGAAGTCAACAAACAAAGTTCTGCACATAGGCTTTCTTGCTCTGCGCTATCGAACTCTACGGTACGAGCCGATTTGCCCTGAACCAGAGCCTCTTGCAGACGACGCAATACTTCAACCATCTTTTGAGCCGCTTTGTCTCCTGCCGATGCCTGTTTGTGTGTTTTCGATATACGACTCTCGACCGTCTCCAGATCCTTCAATTGAAGCTCCGTATCAATAATCTCTTTGTCACGCACAGGGTCAACCGAACCATCGACGTGAGTGATATTTGAATCCTCGAAACAACGCAATACATGGATGATAGCATTTGTTTCACGAATATTACCCAAGAATTTATTACCAAGACCCTCGCCCTTTGAAGCCCCTTTTACCAATCCTGCAATATCGACAATCTCGATAGTGGTTGGGATTATTTTTTTTGGCTTGTCGATCGAAGCCAACTTGATAAGACGCTCATCGGGAACGGTAATCACCCCCACATTTGGGTCGATAGTACAAAAAGGAAAGTTTGCTGCTTGAGCCTTTGCGCTGCTTAGAGAGTTGAAAAGAGTCGATTTACCAACGTTTGGTAGACCGACAATACCACATTGAAGTGCCATATTATATTTGTTATTTAAAAAATTTCGTTACATTTGCGGTTGCAAAGATAATCAAAAGTTTAAGAGTTATGAAATTTCACTTCAATACATTAGCAGTTCATGCAGGACAACCAGTCGATGAGGCTACTCTTTCAAGTGCTGCGCCACTATATCAAACCAATGCCTACCAGTTCAAAAGCGTCCAACACGCCATAGATCTTTTTACACTGAAAGCTAGTGGCAATATCTATACACGCCTTCAAAATCCTACTACTGATATATTTGAGCAACGTATGGCAGCTCTCGAAAATGGCGTTGCAGCCGTAGCGGCTAGTTCGGGTCATGCAGCACAGGTTCTAGCTATCACGACTATTATGAGTCAAGGCGATAATTTTGTTAGCTCTCCATTTTTGTATGGTGGATCTTTCAATCAGTTCAAACATACTTTCAAACAGTTTGGTATTGAGTGTCGTTTTGCCAATAGCGATCGTGCCGAAGATATGCGTGGTTTGATTGACGATAGCACCAAGGCGATCTATGTTGAGACTATTGGTAATCCTGCTTTTTCGATTCCTGATTTTGAATCTTTGGCAGCTTTGGCCAACGAGTTTAAGATTCCGTTGATTGTTGACAATACTTTTGGTTGTGGTGGTTATTTGTGTCGTCCGTTGGATTTCGGGGCACATATTTTGGTCGAATCATCGACCAAGTGGATTGGTGGTCATGGCACTTCGATGGGTGGTGTGATTGTTGATGGTGGTACTTTTGATTGGGCGGCTTCGGGTCGTTTCCCTTTGCTTACTGAGCCTTCACCTGCTTATCATGGTATTAGTTATACTGAGACTTTTGGTAATTTGGCTTTTATTGTCAGGGTTCGCACCGAGGGGCTTCGTGATTTGGGTTCTTGTCAATCTCCTTTCAACTCTCGTGAGATGTTGATTGGTCTTGAGACTTTGGCTTTGCGTTGTGAGCGTGAGGCTGAGAATGCGTTGAAACTAGCTCAATGGCTTGAGCAGTCGGATAAGGTCAAGAAGGTTCTTTATCCGGGGCTTGAGAGTGATCCTAACCATTCTAATGCAGCGAAGTATTTGAAGAATGGCTTTGGTTGTGTTCTTTCGGTTGAGCTTGAGGGTGATATTGAGACTACTTCTACTACTATTAACTCGTTGAAGCTGGTTACCCATGTGGCTAATGTTGGCGATTGTCGTACTTTGATTATCCAACCCGCTACCACTACACACTCGCAGCTTACCGCCCAAGAGCAACTTGCCGCTGGTGTAACTCCAACTCTACTTCGTGTTTCGCTTGGTGTCGAGCATATTGATGATATTATTGGTGATTTCCAACAAGCATTTGATATAGCTTTTGCTAAATAATGAACTTCACACCCCAACAATACTCACTGCCCGATAGAGTCGGTGAGATTTTTATTGACCCTCAGGAGATCCGTGATCTTCTGGGGGTTGCTCCTTCTGATACCCAGATCGACCAAGTGGTTGCGTTATCATTGGGTAAGAAACGTCTTTCGATGGGCGAGGTTGCTTTGTTGTTGAATGCTGATCCTTTGCAGCGTGAGCGTGTTATGGCGGCTGCTCGTGAGCTGAAGCAGTTGGTTTATGGCAATCGTATTGTTCTTTTTGCTCCTTTGTATGTGGGTAACCTTTGTAGTAATGGGTGTACTTATTGCACTTTCCGCTCGGATAATCTTCAGGCTATTCGTAAGACTCTTTCGAGTGAGGAGCTGCGTTTGGAGGTTGAGGCTTTGGAGGATGCTGGGCATAAGCGTTTGGTTTTGGTCTATGGCGAACATCCACGCTATGATGCTGAGTTTATTGCTCAGAGTGTTTCTCAGACCTATTCGGTTCGCAAGGGTAATGGCGAGATTCGTCGGGTTAATATTAATGCTGCTCCTCTTTCGGTTGAGGGTTTTGAGCGGGTTGCTCGATCGGGGATTGGTACTTATCAGATTTTTCAGGAGAGCTATGATCCTGAGCTTTATTCTCGGTTTCATCCTTTTGGTGCTAAATCCAACTACGCATGGCGATTGATGGCTTTTGATCGGGCTATGCAGGGTGGGATTGATGATGTTGGGATTGGTGCTTTGTTTGGTTTGGGTGATTGGCGATTTGAGGTTATGGCTATGGTTCGTCATACTAACCATTTGGAGACTTGTTTTGGGGTTGGGCCTCATACTATTTCTTTTCCTCGTATAACTGCTGCTTTGGGTGCTGATTCGGCTGAGATGCCTATTTCGGATGATGATTTTATCTATTTGATTTCGGTTCTTCGTTTGGCTGTTCCTTATGCTGGTTTGATTCTTACGGCTCGTGAGCCTTCCAAGATTCGTGATCGGGCTATTGCTTATGGTGTTAGTCAGATTGATGGGGGGACTAAGCTTGATATTGGGAGTTATTCGGGTTCTCGGGAGCGGGGTTCTCGGCAGTTTACTATTAATGATGATCGTGCTTTGTCGGATGTTGTGGGGAGTTTGGTTTCTGAGGGTCGTATTCCTTCTTTTTGCACGGCTTGTTATCGTAAGGGGCGCACGGGTGAGCACTTTATGGAGTTTTCGACTACGGGATTTATTAAGCGTTTTTGCACTCCTAATGCTATTTTGAGTTTTGCTGAGTATTTGGAAGATTACTCAGATGCAGAGGGTCGGGCAGAGGGTTATCGGTTGATTTCAGGTGAGATGGCTAATTGCGGTGATAATCAGGCGTTGGTTCTTGAAAGGCTCACTCGTATTAAAGCAGGTGAGAGGGATCTCTTTTTTTAGTTTTTGGCGGTTGGTTAGACATTTCCAATTGCGACAGCCAGACTTTTCGCCAGAAAAGTCAGCAGGGCGGACGCTCCCCCACGGGAGCCCTGCACTATTTTCGCAGCACGTGACCCCGTAGAGTCCCAGAAAATACCCGAGTGTCCCAGAACAATCAATCTCATTGGGGGTGCAAAATGGTTCAATTGCGATAGCGGATTTTTCGCCAGAAAAATCTACGGGGCGGACGGCTCCCCCTGTCGGGAGCCCCGTACTACTTCGCAGCACGGTGCACACCGACAGCCGCCCGAGAACAATACCATATCTTTACGCATAAATTACACAGATTTTAGCCTCATATTTGTCCATTTCGCCCCTTTCGAGGATCTTTCAACGGGAAAAAAGAGCTTTTCGGCGGTGGAATGAGGGTTTTGGTATATTTGTTTTAGTAACTTTGTATATATAATGTACTTTTGTTACTGTAAAATAAAACACCAATAATCAATGTCTGGATTTAAATTTTGGAGCGTGGCTGCCCTGTTGTCTCTTAGCTCCATTTCTGCACCGCTCTTTGCGCAAAGTCCCCATGAGTCTCTTTCGATGACTCTCGATGAGTGCCTAGAGTATGCAAAAGAGAATAGTATAACGCTTCAAAAGGCTCGACTCTCGATCGAAGATAGTCAGTCGGATCAGGTGAGTGCCAAAGGTGCATTCCTCCCTTCTTTGTCTGCTTATGTTGGTCAGGATTTTAATACTAATCCCACCAATACAGATGTTAATGCCAATAAGACTAGTTATACTGGCTCTTATGGTTTCTCTCTCTCGATGACACTTTATAGTGGCGGTAGCAATCGTGCGAAACTGCTCCAAAGTGGTATCAGCAATCAGATCGCTAACCTTGAACTAGATGAGTTTGAAAATTCGTTGGAGGTTTCGATAACCCAAACCTATGTCGAGATATTGTATGCTATGGAACAGATCCTAGCGGCCGAATATACTCTCGAATTGAGCAAAAAGAATCTCGAACGTGGCGTTGTTTATCTTGAGGTTGGTAGTATAAATCAGGTTGATTATGCACAGCTCGAAAGCGCAGTAGCCTCTTATGAATATGATTTGGTTGTTTGTCAGTCTCAGCTAACGAGCCTTTATGTTGAGTTGAAACATTTGTTGGAGATCTCACAAGATATAGAGTTCTCGGTGGTACAGCCTGAGATTTCGGCAGAGCTACTCTCGGAATATATCCCATCGCTTAATGATGTTTATAGTGTGGCTGTTGAATCTCGTCCTGAGATTGCTTCGACTCAATTGTCGGTCGATGCAGCAGAATTGGATGTAACAATTGCCAAGGCCGGTTATCTTCCTTCTTTGTCTTTGTCGGCAGGGACGGGTCTTAATCACAATACCTCTAGTGCCTATACTTTTGGTAGCCAGTTGCAGAATAACTTCAACACCTCGGTGGGTGTCAATCTCTCGGTACCGATCTTTAGTAAGTTCCAGAACCGCACTGCTGTGGCAAAATCAGAAAATAGTGTGCGTACGGCTAGTCTGAATCTAACCCAAACACAAAAAGATCTCTATCAAACGATCGAGACACTACATAATAATACCACAACTGCTCAGGCCAAATATTCTGTTTCGCAAAACCTGTTGGAAACCTCAAAAAAGAGTATGGATCTAACAACCCAGCAGTATGAAGTGGGTATGAAAAACACAATCGAATTGCTAACCGAACAGGATAACTACCAACAAGCCTATCAAGACTTCTTGGTCAATAAATATCAGTTGATCCTCAATAAAGCACTTTTGAATTATTATAAAACTAATCTAATAAAACTATAAACGATTATGAAAAAGAAAACCGTAATAATTACTTTGTTGGTAGTGGCTTTGGCCTCTGTGGGAGTATATTATTTCTATCCTAAGAGCGATAGCCTAGGGAATATACGTTGGGTGAGCTGTGATGTGACCTCCGAAAATATTGTCGAGAGTATTACAGCCACTGGAACTATTGAGCCTGTTACTTCGGTCGATGTGGGAACACAGGTGTCAGGTATTTTGACAACTCTCTATGTTGACTATAATAGTGTTGTTAAGAAGGGTCAGGTTATTGCCGAACTCGATAAGAGTACACTTTTGTTGGATCTCAACAGTAACAAGAATAATGTTGATGCTGCCAAGAGTAAATATGATTTTGAGTTGGCAAACTATACACGTAACAAGTTGCTTTTTGAGAAAGGTTTGATTGCCGATAGCGAATATGAGACTGCTCTTTATAGCTATGAGACCTCGAAGACAAGTTATGAGACCGCCAAGAATGATTTGGCACGTTCGGAGACCAATCTAGGCTATGCTACTATTTATTCTCCGATTGATGGTGTTGTTCTCTCTCGTAGTGTTGAAGAGGGTCAGACTGTTGCTTCTAGTTATAGCACTCCAACACTTTTTACGGTGGCTGCCGATTTGAAGGATATGCAGGTTATTGTAGATGTTGATGAGGCTGATATAGGTAATGTAGCTGAGGGTGATAAGGCTCAGTTTACGGTTGATGCTTATCCTTTTGATGTTTTTGATGGTGTTGTGACTCAGGTTCGCTTGGAGGCTACGGTTGAGAGTAATGTTGTTACCTATGAGGTTGTTATCTCGGCCGAAAATGCTGATTTGAAGCTTAAACCAGGTTTGACTGCCAATGTCGAGGTATTTGTTTTGGATACTCCTTGTGATATAGTTGTTCCTGCTGCGGCACTTTCGTTTACTCCTCCCACAACTAGTGGATCAGAGCCTAAGGGTCGTCCTGAGGGAGCTCCTTCGGGCATGGGCGGTGGTGCTCCATCTGGCGAGGCTCCAATGGGTGAAGCCCCTATGGGAACAAGCTCAAAATCTGTGGTTTGGGTCGAAAAAGGAGACCAAATCGAACCTCGTGAGGTTAAGACAGGTGCTAGTAATGGTATTTCGACTCAGATCATATCGGGTATTAGCAAGAGTGATAAGGTGGTGATTGGCTATGAAGAGATAACCGAAGCGGTCTCGGCCGAAGAGAGTAGTACGGAGAATCCTTTCTTGATGAAACGTCCCGGACAAAAGTAAGACCTTGAGAAGTATGAAAAAAAATGTCATAGAACTAAAAGGGATCAAACGCTACTTTCAGATTGGCGAGGAGACGGTAAAAGCCCTTCGGGG
>JAWXTL010000033.1:0-11440 GCA_044433565.1 Rikenellaceae bacterium
TTCTTGGACACTCGGGTCTTTTCTGGGACTCTTGCTGGGTCATGTGATACTTTAGTAGTAGGGGGCTCCCCCAGATAATCAGCAGGAAGGAGCGTCCGCCCTGCTGACTTTTCTTTACAGAAAAGTCTCGCTATCGCAATTGGAAATTCCTCTGACAGGAACTATACAATATGTTGCGCCCCCCGAAACCTTGTCGATGACTCGACAAGGTTTTTTTGTCGGGTGGGGGCGAGAATATTCCACCCCTCCGCAGTAGTGAAACGTTGCTCTAACCCTAGTGAACTGTGAGGCTTTTTGAAAAAACGTCCAACCTACCAAGAACTTTTCTCCTGAAATCACCCCCTGGCAAGGGGTAATTTCTTCATTAGAACGCCCCCAAAAGTGTCAACAAAAAAAAGAGGATATTCGTAAAAACAAATATCCCCAACAAAGAAAATAAGCCCCCCCTTTTGAAACTCATCTCCTTATATCATAAAAAAAGCCTAACGCTTATCCTCCTCAAGTCGACGACGAAGCAAATAATTCTTAAAAGATTCCTGTGAAACAAAAACCCGAACAACCTTCTGCTCCGACAAAACAGTCTTAAACTGCTCTGCCCAACGTCGACGCATAGCATTCTCAAGATCATAAAGAGTAAGCAACTTAGAAAGATGATTACCCGTAGCATCACTAGCCTCATCGACCTGCTTATTGAGATCCCGAAAATTACGGTTTATATCAATGTACTCCTTCCAATACTGATTATACAAAGGCCAAAACTTTGCACTCTCCTCGGGGGTCAAACCAATCTTATCGCTCATATAAGCAATCTTGAGGATCTCAACCTCTTGGTTGTTGGCACGACCGCCACCATCCTGACCAGCGCCGCCCTGAGCCGAAACGCCAGAAATTCCAGCGATTATAAATAGTAAAACGATTAGTATCTGCTTCATCTATAGTTTGTTGTTTTGTTAAAAATTATATCTATCTCTTCATAGGCCAAGAACTCATCTCCCACGCCATAATTCAAAAGATAGTCATCTATACCATCGTTAAGCTGAGACTCATACTCATCTTCGTCATTATAGAAAATATCCAGAATATCAAACTCCGTAACATCATACATTGCTGTAAAAAGATCCAGATCATCACTCTGCTCAACACTCTTCTGCGCCAAAACCCCTTGCTCTATGCTATCGGGAGTGAGCTTCACAATACCGATCGAGATGGCAACCATAGCACAGAATCCCAAAGCAAACCCTCCAATACGACGCAACGCACTAATCCAACTCTCCTGTGGTTCTTCCATCTGAGCCTTGGTCATAATTGTCTGCTTCAGGTCATTGAAATACCCCTCGGGTACTCGGTAGCCTGAGCGTCTATCATCGGGGAGATGTGGTCTATTATTTTCTAGCATTGTTGTGGGTATTTTGCTAAGGTTCTTTTGTTAGACGTTCTAAATTGCCGAAAGTTTAATTTCTTTTTCGATTTTTTCTTTCGCCACATGATATGAGGATTTCACGCCTCCTTCGCTTAGTCCCAGATGGTCGGCTATCTCTTTGAAGGGCATCTCGTCCCAATAGCGCAATACGAATATTGTTTTCTGTTTGGGAGGAAGTTTGTTTATGGCACGTTGCAGCTCCAATTCGGTCTGCTCTCCATCATAGAGACCCTCGCTTTGGATTATGTTCTCGAAGTTCTCCAGATCGCTCTGCGTGGCAAAGCGACGCTCGGTGCGTTTGCGTTGGCGGATCAAGGTCAGAGACTCATTCACTGCCATACGATACAGCCAAGTATAGAGAGCCGATTGACCACGAAAGGTGGGCAATTGCTGCCAAAGCTTAATCAATATATTCTGGAGTATATCATCTGTATCGTAGTGCGAAACCACGAGTTTACGGATAGTCCAATAGAGACGTTGTGAATACTTATCGACGATAAGTTCAAACGCACGAGCTCTTTGGTCTTGCTGACCAAAAAGCTCTAATAGTTCTCTATCTGACTTGTGTACCAAAATGTACCTTTATTACTTGGTGATAGACGTTCGCTCTACTTTCTTGCTTTGCGTGACATGGCACGTTTGGCTGCGGCTACTACGTTTGGTGTGTCCAAACCATATTTTACCATCAATTCCGATGGCGTTCCGCTCTCACCAAATTTGTCATCGACCGATACATATTCGATTGGGGTTGGTAGCTCTTGCGCCAATAGTTGCGCTACGCTATCACCCAAACCGCCATTCTGCATATGCTCTTCGGCAACCACACAACAACCTGTCTTTTCGATGCTCTCGATAATCGCTGTGCGGTCAAGAGGCTTGATCGTATGGATATTAAGCAAAGAGACAGTATATCCCTCTTTCTCTAGTTGCTCGGTAGCCTCAAGCGCATTCCACATCAAGTGACCAGTAGCTAGGATCGTAACATCAAATCCCTCGCTCCATTTCACCGCTTTGCCAATCACCAACTCTTCGTCCGCATCGGTAAAGATCTCGACCGAAGGGCGACCAAAACGCAAATAAGCTGGGCCTTCGTGCTTTGCCAAAGCCAAAACAGCAGCCTTGGTCTGGTTGTAGTCACAAGGGTTAATAACTGTCATGTGAGGCAACATCTTCATCAAACCCAAATCCTCCATGATCTGGTGGGTAGCACCATCCTCGCCCAAAGTCAAACCTGCGTGTGAAGCACAAATCTTGACATTAGCATTGGTATAGGCCAAAGATTGACGAATCTGATCGTAGACACGACCCGTAGCAAAAGCAGCAAAAGTACCCACAAAAGGTTTCTTACCCGCCATTGCCATTCCGGCTGCCGAACTAATCATATTAGCCTCGGCAATACCCGCTTGGAAGAAACGCTCTGGATTCTCCTTGGCAAATTTATCAAACTTAACTGATCCCGTAAGGTCGGCACACATTGCCACAATATCCTTGTCGGCTGCTCCGGCCAAAGCCAAACCATCGCCGAAACCACTACGAGTATCTTTCTTACCTTGAATTGTATATTTTTTCATCTCAATTATTTTCTTCTAAAAGATTAATATCTACCCCCTCTCTAGTAGTCGCCTAGAGTTTGAGTCAACTGCTCAAGAGCGGCTTTAGTTTGATCGGCGTTAGTAGCTTTACCATGATACTCATTGGTATCTTCCATAAAGTCAACACCCTTACCCATTTTGGTTTTCGCCAAAATAACAACTGGGCGACCCTTACCACAAGCTGTATCCTTAGCATAATGAAGAGTTTCGACAATCTCCTGCATATTGTGACCATCCACCTGAAGTACTCTCCAACCAAAAGCCTCGAATTTGGCAGGAAGAGTCGATATAGCACCAGCCATAACCTCCTCACAAGTACCATCAATCTGCTGATTGTTCCAATCGACAATAGCCACTAGGTTATCCACACCACGTGCCGTAGCAAACATAGCCGCTTCCCAGATTTGTCCCTCTTGCAATTCGCCATCGCCCATCAAGACAAACACCTTCTGTTGGTCACCATCGAGTTTTTTAGCCAAAGCATGACCCGTAGCCACCGACAAACCTTGACCCAAAGAGCCACTTGCCACACGAATCCCCGGAAGACCAGTCGAAGGACAAGGGTGACCCTGCAAACGGCTACCCATAATACGGAAAGTCGAAAGCTCCTCGACAGGGAAGTATCCACGACGTGCCAACACGCTATAAAGCACAGGCGAGATGTGTCCATTACTTAAATAAAATAGATCTTCTCCCTCTCCTTTTTTTGTGAAGTTTGCAGGATCAATCTGCATTACATCAAAGAATAGGGCTGTAAGTAGATCGGTGGAACTCATCGAACCACCTGGGTGACCCGAGTTTACGGCTGCAACCATACGTACTATATCACGTCTGATTTGTGCTGCACTCTTTTCTAGTGTCTCTATATTTTTCATTTTTGTTTATTGTGCTGGGTGACTTTTTTGGTTTTTTTGAAGTTTCTCACCCTTTTTTATTGTGTTTTTTATATGCTATCGGTTAAACTTTTCACTAATTTCAGGTTGCTAAAGAACTCTTTGGCAAAGACCCTTAGCACCGTATAGACCGGAATGGCAACCAACATTCCGAAGATTCCTGCTATATAACTTGCCAAGAGTATCACGATAAAGATCTCAAGGGGATGGGCCTTGACCGAACTGGCATAGATGTATGGCTGGAGAATTATGTTGTCGAAGAGTTGGAATGCTACCAGCACTACGAAGATCCATGTAAAGAGGTCGAACATTTCGACTCCTGGCAGAGGGTTTAGAGCCGTGATAATCAAGGCTATTACTCCACCGATGATTGGGCCGACATAGGGTATCACATTTAGCACGGCTGTGATTAGCGAGATCAGCAGTGCTACATTTAGCGGTAGACCTATTATATATAGTGCCACTGAGACTATAATAAACTTGATTAGCGATTCGGCAAGGATACCTATAAAATAACGTCTTAGGAGATTTGACACCGAGTCGAGTGCCCGTTTGACATTCTCCTCGTATTTGGTTGGGAAGAGAATTACCACCCACGACCCGAACATTTTGTCGTCGATCAGAAAGAAGTAGGTGATAAACGATACGCAGAACATTGCCATAATGATCTCGGTTGCCATTCCAGCTAGTGTGCCCAAGGTGTTAGAGATCAGGCTATACTCCATATAGGGTTTGACCTTGTTGCTAATAGCCTCTTGGATCGAGAAGTGACTCTCTGGGAAATTATCATTTACATAGACCTCAATATCGTGCAATGGGGCTTTCAATCTTGCGCCAACCTCGGTAATATCATATCTCGATAGCACCTCTAGCTGATCGGCAATCACAGGAAATAGTGTCGAGGCGATCGCCACCAACAGCACCATCATAGTTATGAGTGCCACAAATGCCGAGATCGAACGAGGAGGAGTCCACTTGCCAATTTTTAGCTTCTCGACCAACCTTACGATCGGTTTGCCAACCAGAGCAAAGAACGCCGAGGCAAGGATATAAAAGAGAATGGTGCTAAAATACCACATCGAAAAACCGAGTACAAGAACCCCGATTAGCGCTGCCGATATTTTATATTTTGAAGATAGTTTCATTGCCAAGTTACCCCGTGTGCTATTTTCCTTGTGGGAGGTGTGCTATTATGGTTCGGGTTCCTACTGTTTTGTCGCCGATTTTCACATCAACTTTTGAACCAAGGGGCAGGTATAGATCCACTCGTGAGCCGAATTTTATGAAGCCACAGTTTTGGTTTTGACTCACTTTATCTCCTTCTACTGAGTAGTTTACTATTCTTCGAGCAACTAAACCTGCTATTTGGCGGAAGAGTATTTTGTGCGTTCCGTTATCGACCACGGTTGTTGTTCTTTCGTTTTCGGTCGATGACTTAGGGAGCCATGCCACAAGGAACAGCCCTGGGTGGTACTTGTAGTATTTTACCTCGCCAGTTGTGGGATACCAGTTCATGTGCACGTTCCACACCGACATAAAGACCGACACTTGCAGACATTTTTCTTTGAGGTATTCAGTCTCTTCGACCTCTTCGATGGCTACTATTTTGCCATCGGCAGGGGCATAGATTATGTTATTGTCTTGCAGGGGTAGTTTTCTGTTTGGCTGACGGAAGAACCACGGAGCGAATCCAGCCAGAAAGAGGAATATTCCCGAGAGGGGTATATTTATCCACACACAGGGAATAACTAGCCAGATTAGGGCTGTTAGCGCAAGGTTTAGTGTTAGCATACATGCTACGATTCGGTGTCCCTCTTTGTGGATTTTCATTTATTTTGCTCTATTTTTTGATTTGTCTATACAAATAACCCACAAATGTAGGCAATTTTTATGGATTTTACAAATCTCAAAACTTCTCTCTTGGTCTATATCACAACAGAGGATAACTTATTTCAGCTTCCCTGTGGCTCTGGAGTGGTTTCAAGGGGTTTAACTAGTTGTTGTTCATTGTCTAAATATTTCTTGATGAACACGGGTTTCCTTGAAAATTTTAATATTGGTAGCAATTTCCAATTGCGCCCCGCAGAGTGAGCCCTGCACTACTAAAGTAGCAGATGACCCAGCAAGAGTCCCAGAAAATACCCAGTAAGAGTCCCAGAAAAATAAATCTCTACGGGGCGGACGGCTCCCCCCCCCACACCCAAAACTCCCCCGAATACCCTTAATTGCCAACTGTTCTATGATTTTTGACAAAAAATTGTTACTTTTGCAGAATTGAACTCGTGCGAGAACAAATCATAGTCAGAGATTAATAATTTAAATGAAAAACATGGAATTACCTGCAATTGTAAATGTACTACTACTTGGTAGTGGAGGTCGTGAATCAGCGTTCGCTTGGAAAATAGCCCAAAGCCCTCGCCTTGGCAAACTCTTTATCGCCACAGGCAATGGTGGTACAGCCGCAAGTGGTATTAATGTAGATATATCGCCTAATGACTTTCCGATGATTGGGCAGTTTGTCCAAACCAACCATATCAACCTTGTGGTGGTGGGCTCCGAAGAACCGCTGGTGCGTGGAATCAAGGACTTCTTTATCGAGGATGAAAATATCCGCCATACTCCGATTGTGGGCCCGTCGAAAGCGGCGGCGGCTATGGAGGGGTCGAAGGAGTTCTCAAAGGAGTTTATGGAACGTCATAATATCCCAACGGCTAAATATAAATCGGTGACCAAAGATAATTTGGACGAAGGGTGTGACTTCTTGGCTTCGCTTTCGGCTCCTTATGTTCTCAAGGCCGATGGTTTGGCAGCTGGTAAAGGAGTTTTGATTATTGATACTCTCGCTGAGGCTCAGTCAGAGCTTCGTTCGATGATCCTAGATCAACGCTTTGGGGCGGCTTCGTCTAAGGTTGTGATCGAGGAGTTTTTGGATGGTATTGAGGTTTCTGTTTTTGTGGCTACCGATGGTAAGTCTTATAAGATCCTTCCTGAGGCTAAAGATTATAAGCGTATTGGCGAAGGACATACGGGCCCTAATACGGGGGGTATGGGGGCTATTTCTCCAGTTCCTTTCTATGATGAGGTTTTTGCCGAAAAGGTTCGTAGTCGTATTATTGAGCCTACGGTCGATGGTATTGCCAAGGATGAGTTGGATTATCGTGGATTTATCTTCTTTGGTCTGATTAGTTGCAAAGGTGAGCCTATGGTGATCGAATATAATGTTCGTATGGGTGACCCTGAGACCGAGGCGGTACTTCCTCGTATCACCTCTGATATTATTGATCTGTTTGATGGTATTGTTCATCAGACACTTGATACCAAAACTGTTGAGATCTCGCCTCTTACGGCGGCTACTGTGGTGGTGACCTCACAGGGTTATCCTAATGATTATCCTAAGGGACTTCCGATTTCGGGACTTGATAATCAGCTCGAAGAGAATGTAACTGTGTTCCACGCCGGAACAACCCAACAGGCAGGTGAAATGCTCACTAGCGGAGGACGTGTTCTGGCGATTACCGCCCTTGACAACTCAATCGAAACGGCCACCGCCAAAGCCTACCGCACAATCGAAGGAATCCACTTCGAGGGAGCATATCGCCGTGGTGATATAGGTCAAGACCTATTAGAGAAATAGAGAAAAACAAAATTTATAAACCAAAATAAAAGAAAAGTTAAGATGCAACAAACCATTGACAATTACAATTTTTCGGGCAAGAAAGCTATCATCCGTGTAGACTTCAATGTGCCTTTGAATGCTGAGTTCCAAGTAACCGACGAAACTCGTATTAAAGCAGCTATCCCTACTATCAAGAAAGTGCTTGAAGGCGGTGGATCGGCTATCCTTATGTCTCACCTTGGTCGTCCAAAAGGTGTTACTGAGAAATTCTCTCTAAAACATATTATCTATAAAGTAGAGGAACTGCTTGGTGTTTCTGTTAAATTTGTTGACGATGCAATGCAAGGCTCTGAGGCTGCTGCGGCTCTTCAGTCAGGTGAGGTTCTTCTATTGGAAAACCTTCGTTTCTATGCCGAAGAAGAGGGTAAACCACGTGGTCTTGCCGAAGATGCAACCGATGAGGATAAAAAAGCTGCTAAGGCCGCTGTTAAGGAGTCTCAAAAAGGATTTGTTAAGACTCTTGCTTCTTATGCTGATTGTTATATCAATGACGCATTTGGTACTGCGCACCGCTCTCACGGCTCTACTGCTTTGATCGCTGCCTATTTCCCTAATGATAAGATGTTTGGTTATATCATGGAGAACGAGATCAAGGCTGTTGATAACCTTATGAAAAATGGTGAGCACCCAGTGACTGCTATTGTTGGAGGATCGAAAGTATCATCTAAGATCACTATTATCGAGAACCTTCTTCCTAAGGTTGATAACTTGATTATTGGTGGTGGTATGACCTATACTTTCTTTGCTGCTCAGGGTGGTAAGATTGGTTCTTCGATCAACGAGCCAGATATGTATGATACGGCTTTGACTATCTTGAAAAAAGCTGATGAGCTAGGTGTTAAGATTCACTTTGCTGATGATGACTTGATCGCTGATAAATTTGCTAACGATGCTAACACTCAGGTTGTTGACGGTATGAGTATTCCTGATGGATGGCAAGGTTTGGATGTGGGCCCTAAGACTATTGAGAAATTCTCGGAGGTTATCAAGGCTTCTAAAACTATCCTTTGGAATGGTCCTGTTGGTGTATTCGAGATGCCTACATTTGCTAAAGGATCTATGGGTGTGGCTCAGGCTATTGTTGATGCAACGGCCTCTGGTGCTTTCTCTTTGATCGGTGGTGGTGACTCGGTTGCTTGTGTAAATCAGTTTGGTTTCGCTAGTGGTGTGAGTTATATTTCGACTGGTGGTGGTGCTATGTTGGAGTGCTTGGAGGGTAAAACACTTCCGGGTATTGCTGCTATTCAGGAGTAATTTACGGCTCGGCTTTTAGTTTCTAGGGGTCGGGTGAATATATTTTTACGGCTTTCTATCCTTTTTGGGATGGGGAGCCGTATTTTTTTGATTGTTAGATTTTTCTGCGGGGAAAAGTCAGCATGGCTGCGCTCCCTTTGTTGATTTTCTGGGTAAGCCCTACACTACTTTCGCAGCACACGACCCAGCAAGAGTCCCAGAAAAGACCCAGATGTCCCAGAACAATCAACATCTTCTAGGGCAAAACACTCCAATTGCGACAGCGGAGATTTTCCCTTACGGCAAAATCTCTACGGGGCGGACGGCTCCCCCCGTCGGGAGCCCCGTACTACTTTCGTAGCACGGTTCACACCGACAGCCGTCCGAGAACAATCCATGTCTTCGGGAATGATAATATTGAGAATGCGGTAGCGAGATTTTGCCTTTGCTAGAAGGTAAAATCTCTACGGGGCGGACGGCTCCCCCCGTCGGGAGCCCCGTACTACTTCGTAGCACGGTTCACACCGACAGCCGTCCGAGAACAATCCATATCTTTACATATAAATTCAACCCCCAATTTGCCCACTACACCAACCCTGACGATACATCCCAATGTTTATGCGAAAAAAATAAAAGTGCAGAGCCATAAAAATTTTACACCCCACAAAAAAATGAGTATTTTTGTACTGTTTTAACATTATTAGAATCACAACCTTAGACCAATGGCAAAAATTACAGCCGATTATATGATTAGCTCAGGCACAATGGTGAGCAATCCTCTGATCGAAACAGATAACCAAGGAGTCATCCTCTCAGTGGTGAGCGATGTGGCACACGCCAAAGAACAAGAAGATGTGGAGTACTACCCAGGGTTGTTGATCCCGGGTATGGTCAACTCTCACTCGCACCTCGAATACTCCTATGTCAAGGGGAAAATTGAGCGTGGGGGCGGACTTCCCTATTTTATCTCTACTATTATTAGTATCAAGATCAACGACAAGACTACCGACCAGCAAAAGGCTGCTGCCGCCCTTGAGATTGACAAACAGATGACACTTGAGGGTGTGGTGGCTGTGGCCGATCATAATAACAATGACTATGTTTATGATGTGAAACGCCAGAGCCAGATATACTACCATTCGCTTGTGGAGCTTTATGACGAGGATGGTCAGAGCGATGATGAGACTTTCCATGCGGGGCTCTCTCGTGCAGCACAACACTCTCAGTATGGTCTTGCCTCGACCGTAATTCCTCATGCTTGTTATACTATGAGCGATCGCCTTTTGCAGCTTTGTGGTGGGGTTCTTACCTCTGACCAAGGCAAACAAGCCACGGGTGTGCTTTCGGTGCACTACAAAGAGTCGGTGGCTATGGCTGGAGATCAGGAGTCCGATCGTATCTTTGCGGCACTTTCACCCCAGCGTGATAGTACGTTGTTGGTACACTCGGTCTATGCCTCGCCCGAGGATGTTGATCGTGCAAAAGAGCTGCTTGGTGATAAGCTGACAGTGGTGGTCTGCCCACTATCGAACTACTATATCGAGAATGGTATGGCCGATGTTATGATGCTTCGAGAAAAAGGGGTGCGGATCGCAATCGGAACAGATAGTTTGAGCTCAAACGACGATATTTCGATGGTCAGCGAGATGTACAAAGTGTCGGAGTGCTTCCCCGAAGTACCACTAACCGAGGTGGTGAGCTGGGCAACCGAAAATGGAGCAAAAGCCCTAGGTATAGACTCGTGGGCAGGGTCAATCACCGCAGGAAAACGCTCAGGGATAGTCCATATATCGAATATCGACCCGCAGACAATGCGCCTGACAGCCCTGAGCAAAGGATCTCGTGTGGGTTGATCGGAGTCGCTCTAAGATAGAACAAAAAATCGACAAAAAAAAGTTGAATTGACACAAATACCTTCGTACCTTTGCACTCCCCAAGGGCTTCTTGGAATAAGCCCCAAAGGTGACTACGTGTAACCAAACTTTAATAAATCAAAATACACCCACACACACACAATGGAAAACAAAATAAAATACTCCTACGAACAAGCCGTAGATGGTGCTCGTGAATATTTCAAAGGCGATGACCTAGCAGCAACGGTATGGGTAAGCAAATATGCCCTGAAAGATTCGTTCGGAACGATCTATGAATCCTCTCCAACGCAGATGCACCAGCGTATTGCAGGTGAACTACACCGTATAGAGTCGAAATATCCTAACCCGATGTCCCAGCAAGAGATTGTCGATCTGCTCGAAGGCTTTAAGTATGTTATTCCGCAGGGGGGGCCTATGACGGGTGTGGGTAATAATCTTCAGATTGCTTCGTTGTCGAATTGTTTTGTTATTGGTCACCAAACTCCAGCTGACTCCTATGGTGGTATTATCCGCTTGGACGAGGAGCAGGTGCAGCTTATGAAGCGTCGTGGTGGTGTGGGTCACGACCTGTCGCATATCCGCCCAGCAGGTTCTCCGGTGTTGAACTCAGCCCTGACCGCTACGGGTATCGTTCCGTTTATGGAGCGTTATTCTAATTCGACTCGTGAGGTGGCTCAAGATGGTCGTCGTGGGGCTTTGATGCTTTCGTTGTCGATCAAACATCCCGATGCGGAGCGTTTTATTGATGCCAA
>JAWXTL010000034.1:0-11146 GCA_044433565.1 Rikenellaceae bacterium
GCAGCCACAATACCCGCCAGACCACCAAACGTGGCAATCAGCACATCCCAAGTCGAGGGAGTGGTACGAGCCAAAAGCTCACTCTGAGCCGAGCTCAAAGGGGTGACCATAAAATAGAGCGTCGAGGTAATCAACGAAACCCCAACGGCATAAGCAAAGTTCTTGGCCGATTTTTTGAGCAGCTCAAAATCATTGATCGATAGTGAATAGCCAATACCCGTGATCGGACTCATCAAAGGAGAGATAAGCATCGCCCCAATAATCACCGCCGTCGAATTGACATTCAATCCCACCGAAGCTATAATAATAGCAAAGATCAAGATCCAAAGATTTGTCCCCTTAAATTCGACACTCTTTTGGATATTATCATGCACCTCAGTTTGATCGGCAGTGTCGGCACTCAGATCGAACCTGTCGTGCAAAAAGTCTTTAATTATCTGCCAAACGTTCCTTTGTTCCATATTTTTTCTCTTTTGCGGTTAATCTTACGGGTGGTGCTATTGTGATTACTATTTCACCTTTGAGGGGTGACTGGTTGCATCGCAGTTCCAACTCTGCGAGTGTACCTCGGATATGCTCCTCGAATTTTTTGGATATTTCTCGGCTGATACACCCTTGACGTTGATCGCCAAAGGTCTCTTTGAGTTGCGAGATGGTTTTGGCTATTCGGTGAGGTGATTCATATAGTATTATGGTTTTGTTCTCTTGCGATAGCTCTTGGAGTTTGCTTTGGCGACCTTTTTTGAGTGGGAGGAATCCCTCGAAGGTAAAACGATCGCATGGCAATCCACTTGCCACTAGAGCCGGAACAAATGCCGTAGCACCTGGTAGGCATTCGACTTTTACCCCTTGCTCTATTGCATGGTGCACCAACAGGTATCCCGGATCGGAGATTGCTGGTGTTCCTGCATCGGAGATTAGGGCTATATTTTCGCCACCTTTCATTTTCTCGACCAATCGTTCGACGGTTTGGTGTTCGTTGAACTTGTGGAAGCTCGACATTGGTTTCGAGATTTCGAGATGTTTGAGCAGCACGGAGCTAGTTCTTGTATCTTCGGCGACTATGCTATCGACCAGAGAGAGCACTTTTATGGCTCTCAGGGTTATATCATCTAGGTTTCCTATTGGTGTTGGAACGACGTATAGCATGGTTTATTTTGTATTGTAGTAGGTCTCTAGTATATCAATAAATTCTATTGCTAGGCTATTGGTTGGATTCCACGTATATTTTTCGCTGATATAGATTAGGGCATCCTCTAGGGTTTCTAGGTTTTCAAATTTCTTCAATTCATTCTCAAAGAATGTTTGGTCACGCCAGAAGAGGGTATTTATCAGATCTGTTATTTTTTGTATTTCTATTCTGCTATTTAGGATCTGGATTTTTGGTTCTTCGATTTCTTGTTTTGGTTCTTCTTTGGTTTCTTCGATTGGTTTTTCTTCAACTTCTTCGACCGACTCTTCTTTTGGCTCTTCTTCAACTTCTTCGACCGACTCTTCTTTTGGCTCTTCGATTGGCTCTTCTTCAACTTCTTCGACTGATTCTTCTTTGACTTCCTCGACTGATTCTTCTTCGACTTCTTCGATTGGTTCTTCTTTTGGCTCTTCGATTGGTTCTTCTTCAACTTCTTCGACCGACTCTTCCTGCTCAGAAACCTCATCTTCACAGGGATCAGAATCCTGAGTCTGCTCCTCCTCTTCAATAGCCTCCTCTTCAATAGCCTCCTCTTCAACAGCCTCGTCCTCAACAGTTTCCTCCTGCGCAGCCTCATCACTGATAATCAATTCAACCTCCATCTCAGGCTCCAAATCCTCACCAACATATCCCCCAGAACACCCCACAGGATCCATCAACTGCTCATAAACACGCTCCAAACTCGACAAAACAATACGCTTCTCGATACTAGGAGTATAGCCCATAGCCATCCAACGGTCAACCATCTGACCCACTTCATTCAACTGCTTCTGTATAGATTTCAAATTATCCATCTTAATTTTTTATTTTTATTTAGTCCACAAAATAGATCCCCTCAAAAAACAACCACCCCACAATACAACAAAGTTAATTATAAATTTCGGTTTCACAAACTTAATTTTCAAACCCCACTCACGCTCAACCATTTAGCTTTTTTGATCCTCCATTTGCAAATTGAACTATTAAATGCTACTTTTGCACACGTAATTTCAATAACAATAACCAACCTTGGAGCAAGGAATATTTTTTCTACCATTCACAATATCGACCCTAGGGTGGATATTAACACTGATCCTTCTACTGTTTGCCTCGGCTCTGATCTCGGGCAGCGAAACCGCATTCTTCTCGCTCTCACCCACCAAAATAGCAGAACTAGAGAATGACAAAAATAGAGCCAGTGAAGTAATTATCCGTCTGCTAAACAACTCCGAAGGTCTACTCTCGACCCTACTAATCACCAACAACTTGGTGAATATCGCAGCCGTACTTGTGGCCAACACCATAATCAATCAACTGGTCTTCTTCGGCAATGTCCCAATAGCCGAATATGTAGTAAAAACCGTTGCCCTAACATTCTTCCTACTGCTCTTCGGAGAGATAATGCCCAAACTCTTGGCCAACTACAAACCGCAAGGCTTTGCACGCCTAATGGCACAACCCATCTGGATGCTCTCACGTGTGCTATCACCTTTTTCATGGATATTGGTCAAACTAGGAGGCAGCATAACCTCACGTATGCCATCGCAAGGAGTCTCGCTAGGACAACTCCAAGATGCACTAGAGATCACACACACCGACTCGGCCGAAGACAAAAGAATGCTATCGGGAATAGCACGTTTCTCGTCGACCCAAGCCGTAGAGATCTCAATACCAAGGATCGACGTAGTAGCCCTAGAGTACAACACACCCTACTCAAAAGTAATGGAGCTGATGGTAAGCACGGGATTTTCGAGAATCCCAGTCTACAAAGAAGATTTCGACCACGTAGAGGGAATACTCTATATCAAAGATCTACTATCATATATCACCCAAGGGGATGATTTCGAGTGGCAAAAACTGCTAAGAAAACCCTATTTTGTACCCGAACACAAAAAAATAGACGACCTACTAGCCGAATTTCAATCACGAAAAAACCACATGGCAATCGTAGTAGACGAATATGGTGGAACGCTAGGGATAGCAACCCTAGAGGATGTGCTTGAGGAGATAGTAGGCGAGATCACCGACGAATCGGATGCCCAAAACGACCACTACGAAAAAATCTCGGCAGGGGTATTCCTCTTTGAGGGTCGCACACATATTGGAGATCTACTAAGGGTATTGGCTCGTGGGCAAAACTTCTTCGACCAACAAAAAGGAGATGCCGATACCATAGCAGGATTGATGCTAGAGGTAAAAGGCGATTTTGTTAAACCATCGGAGGTGATGGTCATCGAGGGGATAACCTTCACCGCCCAAGAGATCGAAGGAAGACGCATCACCAAAGTTCGGGTAGAGGTTGATCCTGATAGTTTGAACTAGTATTTACTTTTTTAAGAGTAGGACAAAATGGCTATTGTTTATCATCGAGATGGGATTGTGTTGTGGCAACTAATCGAAACCCGCCAAGAACTATTGTCACAGGTTCTTTTGACCCCCGATCAGCAAAAAGAGTTTGCGCATAGGGCAGAGGGCACTCAGCAGGGGTTGTGGTTGGCGGCTCGTGGGCTAACCCAAGAGCTATTCGGGTCGACCATAGCCTACCGTGAGAGCGGTGCGCCATATCTTGTAAACCAAGCAGCACATATCTCAATTTCGCACACATCCAACATCCTAGCCCTAGGATACAACACCCAAGAAATAGGAATAGATATAGAATCGGCAAAAAGAGATGCCAAACGGGTCGCAAAAAAATTCACCGACCATCGAGAAATCGAGATCGCCAGAGAGCTATACACCCCAAATCCCGAACTACTAGTATGGTGCGCCAAAGAGGCACTCTACAAAACACACAACACGCCAGGGCTTGAATTTAAAAATGAGATCTCGATCGACTCACACAACAACGCCCAACTGCAATGCTCAATAGGCTCAACAAAATATCAATGCCAAATCATAGAGCACGAAGAGTACCTAATAACTAAAGTTTTTAGAAGAAAATGATAACCAAAATACAACTACGCTGGAGCGACTTTGATGCTCTGGGGCATCTATATAATGGCTGCTATAATTCGATCTATGATATAGCACAAGAGAGTTTTATCACCACGATCCTTGGTACACCAGTGCCAACCCACGCCAATCTGCAATCAAAGAGCGAGTTTCTTTTTCCGATCAAGGCTTCAATATCGGTAAATTACTATTGTGAGGTGACTCCCGATATGGAGGTCGAGGTGCACAGCCGTGTCGAGAGCATAGGGAACAAAAGCCTTACTACATTTCAACAACTACGACTAACGGGGAGCAACACGGTTCTGTCGGATTGCCGTTCGGTTATGGTCTGCGTAAATATGATAGATCGCAGTACGTGTGCTGTTCCCGAGTCGTGGCGAGAGTCGATCTTTAGCGAATTTGGAGTTAAATAAATAGGCTTTATTACAATATTACACCCTAATAATATACGGGAAGATTTGGATTGTTCTCGGACGGCTGTCGGTGTGAACCGTACTATGAAATAGTACGGGGCTCCCGACGGGGGTAGCCGTCCGCCCCGTAGAGATTTCCCTTCTTACAGAAGGCAAATCTCCGCTATCGCAATTGGAAATCCCTCTGCACCATAATATTAATCTGTATAAGACCACCACAAAAAAAAGGAGCATATCTCAATAATCTGAGACACACTCCCCTAAATCGGGAAATCTAATAAAATTATTGGATTCCTAGTTCAGCAGCTTTCTTTTGGCAAACTGCAGCAAATTCTTTAGCTGCCTCTTCGATGTCAACTTCTAGAGATGCGCTAACAGATCCGTCAGAAGCTTGAGCTTCAGCCAAGATAGCTTGGAATTTAGATTGGAATTCTGTAACAACTGCGGTGTAATCGTCTTGAGATGAAACAGAGTTCATATCACTGATCGAAGATTTAACAAGGTCTTTGATTTTTGTACCGATAGCGTTACCTTCAGCGTTACCACAAGAAACCATTGCAAATAGACACAATGACATTAGGAAAAGAGTAAATTTTTTCATTTCGTTTTCGTTTTTTGTTAATACTATATTATTTTATCATCGTTAAAAACCTAACGACTCTGCAAATATAGTATAAAAAAATCATACAACAAAACTTTCATCTATCATTTTTCTCAAAATTAACGATTTTTTCATGCTAAGAGTTATTATTTTCTCTTGTTGGCTACACAATACGATACTTCCGAGGGCTACTTAACGACTAATAACTGTTTGATCGGATAGTAAAATTCCAAAGAAATTATAAGATCCCTAGTTCAGCAGCTTTAGTTTGACAAGCTTTTTCGTAGTCACCCAAAAGTTTTTCAATTTCCGCCTCAAGATCAGCACTTAGTCTCTCATCTGGAGTAGCTAGAACTTTGGCGTTGATTTCACCCCATTTAGTTTGGAAATTAGTCACAACTTCCATGTAAGCATCTTGAGAATCAGCTGAAGATACGCCAGAAATAGAAGAAGTAAGAATATCTTTCATTTCGTTACCAAGAGCGTTACCTTTTGCACTAGCACAAGCAACCATTGCAAGTACACACAATGACATTAGGAAAAGAGTAAATTTTTTCATTTCGTTTTTGTTTTTTTGTTAATACTATATTATTTATCATCGTTAAAAGCCTAACGACTCTACAAACATAGTATAAAAACGTCATATAATAAAATTTTCATCTATGATTTCTTTCGAGATAAACGATTTTTTCATGCTAAGAGTTATTATTTTGTCTTGTCAACCCACCTCTACCAATATATTCTCAGAAAACAGTAGAGATATTACTATATTTTCAAAGATACCAAAAAGCACAAAAATTTTCATTATCTTTGTGCTAAATTCACCTAATATTAAATAGATAAACCAATTGGAAATACGACTTAATAAATTCCTGAGCGACTCGGGTGTCTGCTCTCGACGTGAGGCCGACAAAGCTATCGACACAGGAAAAGTGACCATCAACAAACGACGTGCGCAAGTGGGAGACAAAGTGCGCCCAAATGACCAGGTGAGATATAATGGCAATTTGATCGAACACCAAACGCAATATGTCTATTTGGCTCTAAACAAACCTGTGGGCATCACTAGCACCTCGGATACGCCAGACAAAACAAATGTGATTAATTTTATTAATTACCCTGTTCGTATTTTCCATGTGGGGAGGCTTGATAAAGATTCCGAAGGGCTACTTCTGCTTACCAATGATGGTGATATAGTAAACAAAATCCTCAGAGCCGGAAACAACCACGAAAAAGAGTATGAAGTATGGGTCGACAAAGCCGTTGACCAAAAGTTCCTAGAGACCATGCGCTCGGGGGTCAAGATACTAGGTACGGTGACCAAAAAATGCCAAGTCGAAATGGTTACTCCTCAGATGTTTCGTATTACTTTGACTCAGGGTCTTAATCGTCAGATTCGTCGTATGTGTGAGGCATTGGGCTATGAGGTGGTACGACTACGAAGAGTAAGGGTAATGAACATCGAATTGGGAACGATGCAAGTTGGAGAGTGGCGCATCCTAGAGGGTAAGGAGCTCGATACACTCTTGGACACATTGCGTGATTCGGAAGGCAGAGAGGAGGCTTCAAGAGGAGCAGGAGCAAAGAAAAAATCAAACGGCTGGTACAAAAAGAATTTAGAGCTAAACCAAGAACGCAGCCAAGCCAAAGAGAAACCAAAAAGCCATGGTGCTCGTGACCAAAAACGTCCGAAATCAGCATCACAGGGTGCAAAATCAACTAACACAAAGTCACCAAAGGCAAGAGTTGATAGTGCAAAGCCAAAAACAGCAGCCAAATCAACAGCCCCAAAAAGCCGAGCAACAGCCCCAAAAGCCAAATCGGCAGCCAAGCCACTAAGCAAATTCAACGCATATAGACGCAACAAATAAAATTAATATAAACCAAAATGATTATGAAAAAATTCAAATCTCTATGTTCGGTTTTATCTGGAATAGCACTAGCAACCCTAGCTAGTTGTGCTTCAGCCCCAAAACCAATCCAAATCAACCCAACACCTCACTCGCTTGAACAAACAAGCCAAGAGATGATCTCAACCTCGAAAGGCTACACCCAAGTGGGTTCGGATGCCAAAATTCTCGATGCCCTAGCCTTTGCCAATGGTGGCGATGGTGCGCTAAAGGTGACTGTTACCTTTGGCGAGGAGCAATCAAAAGAGGCAGGTGTAGAGCAAATAGATGGTGCATATAGCCTTACGACCAGTGCCGACGGCGTGAAGATCATAGGCTACAACGAGCGTGGAGCATTCTACGGAATCCAAACCCTAAAGCAACTAGAGCAAGACGGAAAAATCCCAACAGTAAAAATCAACGACTACCCAGACATCGAACATCGTGGTGTGGTAGAGGGTTTCTATGGTACACCATGGAGTCACGAAGTGCGCAAATCGCTGATCGAATACTACGGTAAGTACAAAATGAACTCATACCTATATGGCCCAAAAGACGACCACTACCACTCAAGCCCAAACTGGCGTGAACCATACCCAACCGAAGAGGCAGCAAAACTAAAAGAGTTGGTCGATATGTCGAATGCCAATCGTGTAGATTTCGTATGGGCAATTCACCCAGGTCAAGATATTCAATGGACAGAGGAAGATTACCAAAAGCTCCTAGCGAAATTCGAGTCTATGTATGATCTTGGTGTTCGTTCGTTTGCTTTGTTCTTCGACGATATTTCGGGAATTGGTACTCGTGCCGTAAAACAGGCGGAGTTGCTCAATCGCCTACACAACGAATTTGTTACGGTCAAAGGCGACGTAAAACCACTAGTTATGTGCCCTACCGACTATACAAAACTATGGGCTGACCCATCAGAAGATGGCTACCTATCAATCCTAGGCGACCAGCTAGACCCTTCGATCCATGTTATGTGGACAGGAGATGCAATCTGTTGCGATATTACAGACGGAACACTAGAGTGGGTAAACTCTCGTATCAACCGCCCGACCTATATCTGGTGGAACTACCCAGTGACCGACTACGTGAAACACATCATCATGCAAGGTCCTGTCTATGGTAACTCTCAGAAAGCAACCAAAGAGGATATGTCAGGTTTTGTAAGCAACCCAATGGAACACGGCGAGGCATCGAAAATCGCCCTATTTGGTGTGGCAGACTATACATGGAATATCGAAGACTACAAACCACTAGAGAACTGGGAAAAAGCAATCGTAGACCTTATGCCAGAGGCAGCAGATGCCTACCGCACCTTTGCCATCAACTCAACAGACACCGAAACAGGTTATCGTCGTGATGAGTCATGGGAAGTTGCGACCTTCTCGATCGACAACTACACAAAAGGTCAATACGACTCACTATACACCGAATTTAAAAAAGTAAAAGCTGCGCCTAAAACAATCTTCGAGAAAGGCAAAAACCAACTTTTGATCGGTGAACTAAAACCATGGTTGATTGAATTTGAGAAACTAGGTGAGCGTGGTCTTGTGGCAATGGATCTAATCAAATTGTACGAAAAAGGAGATCAAGAGAAGTTCTGGAACCTGTTCAACACAACCGTGATGACCCAAAAAGAGCTAAAAGATTATAAAGATCACCGCTCGGGTACATTGAAACTAACGCCGTTTATCAACAACGCTCGTCGTGACCTAGCATCGGCATTCTATGGTCAACTAAGCGGAAAACCAGTATATCAAATCAAACCAATGGCATCGTTTGCCAATATCAGCAGCACCGAACTAAGCAACCTAATGCTAGATGGTAACAGTCGCACATACTACCATTCGGCAGAAGCGCAACGTCGTGGCTCGTTCGTAGCATTGGATCTTGGAACTCCAACCGAGATCAACCATATCTACATCGAACAAGGACGTAACAACCGTGATGACGTTGACTATTTTGACAGTGCAAAACTAGAGGTTTCGCTAGATGGCAAAGAGTGGACAGTTTTGCTAGACAACATGAGCCAACAATACGTGATTGATTGGAAAGGAAGTTCGGTCAAAGCACAATATGTACGTTTGAGCCGATTGGATGACTCTAAGCGTCAGAATTGGATGTCGGTTCGTCGTTTCGAGATCAACCCTACCGTTTCTGAGCCATCATTCACCACCAACCTTGACCAACTCGCTGGTCGTGGTTTGACAATCGAGGGCAATCGTATTGCAGTCTCTTCGATCCTAGAGGTTATCAGTGTTCAGCCGGGTGGTTACTTTGGTATTGAGCTTCCGATTGTTACGGCTATTGGCAACACAAGTTTCGATCTTGGTGATCCTGCGCTAGTGGTTGAGTTCTCAGCCGATGGTGAGAATTGGTCAGCAGAGGCTTCTTCGGCAAAATATATTCGTTACACAAACCGCACTTCATCGTCGGTTGATGCACGATTGAAGGAGTTTGCATTTGATGCTATCTCTTCTTCTTCGGCTGGACTTTCTAATGCTTTGGATGGTGATATTACCACTTCTTATGCCTCTAATGGTTCTACCGTTCTGGCTGTGGGAGATGGAGCTAAGGAGGTTATTATTTTGAGTGATTGTGGTTCTGAAAAGACTGCTACTTTGACTGTCAAGGATGCTCAGGGTGGAGTTCTTTCAACTTCTACTATTTCGACTGGTGTCTCGACTAGCTCATTGGCACAGGGAAGCAGTATCATTGAGATTGGAGGTGATCTTATTATTTCGGAGATTATTTTCAAATAAGAGAAGACTCGTTAATAAACAAAGAGAGGGTTTGTAGCTTATGGTAGGCTACAAACCCTCTCTTTTTATATTATATATGGAGGCATTCTACTGAATAAGAAATGGTTCATTTCTCGGACGGCTGTCGGTGTGAACCGTGCTACTTTAGTGGTACGGGGCTCCCGAAGACATTGATTGTTCTGGGACGCTCGGGTATTTTCTGGGACTCATGCTGGGTCATGTGCTACTTTATGTAGTGTAGTGCTTCCCCAAATAATCAGCAAGGGGAAAGTGCGACCTGAGACCAAACCTAATTACGCAAAGAGGCACAAACCACAGAATACAAAGCAGCAGTCTCAGTACGCAAACGAGAAGCACCCAAACTAACACTACGAAAACCATGACTATGAGCCAAAGAGACCTCAGAAGGAGAAAAATCACCCTCGGGCCCAATCAAAACAACATAATCACCGCCCCCCACAAGAACATCCTTCAACTCAACCTTCTCTCGAAGATCATCGCAATGGGCAATAAACAACTGTCGAGACCCAGCAACCGAAACAACCTCAGACAAATAATCCGAAAACCGTGTAAGCTCATCAACCGAAGGCAAATAAGCCTTCTGAGACTGCTTAACAGCCCCAATAACAACCTTCTCGCTACGCTCACGCTTAACCACACGACGCTCAGAATGATCACAAAGCAAAGGAGTAATACGATCAACACCCACCTCGGTAGCCTTCTCCAAGAACCACTCATAACGATCAATATTCTTGGTCGGAGCAACACCCATCCAAAGAGTATAGTCACGCCGCTGGTAATCCTCAACACGTCGCTGAACATCAATAACAACACGCTTCGGCTCGGCCACTGAGATCTCGCCCCAACACATAGTGCCACGACCATCGGTCACCATAACACAATCGCCAACACGCATACGCAAAACAGAAACCGTATGTCGAGACTCTTCCGATGATAAAATAACCTGAGAGGAGAGCTCTTCTGCAAAAAAAAGATTCATTTCTACAATTTTTTTTGTAATTTTGTATTTTCGACCCAAAGGTACATATTATTACCCTAAATCAAGACAACAAAGTAACTATAAAATAATAACCAATGAAAAAAACACTACTGATGACCCTCTCGGCAGCAACCCTAGCTCTAAGCGGATGTGGCGAAGCTCAAGTGGAGCAAGAAAACCCATTCTTCACGGAATGGAACACCCCTTTTGGAGTTCCACCATTCGACAAAATCCAAAATCAACACTTCCTTCCAGCCTACGAAAAAGCAATGGCACAAGAGGTCGAAGAGATTAAAGCAATAGTCGAAAACACAGAGGCTCCAACCTTCGAGAATACAATCCTACCATACTC
>JAWXTL010000035.1:0-11143 GCA_044433565.1 Rikenellaceae bacterium
TTGACAGCCATCTCGGCAGCAGTGGTCAAATCGGGAAGAATCCCCTGAGTGGTATTCGAAGCAAAATGGAACTGGCTATCACCCTCGGTCGAGGTGACAAGCTGGGGAGTTGAGCCAACTGAAGACTCTGGGGTAAGGGCTTTTTGGGTGGTATATGCTACCCCAAAAGAAATAGTGGCAGTGGTAAGAACAAACACTCCTGCTGTAAAAATTTTACTCTTTTTCATAACTTAATAATGTTTAGCGAAGGGGGCTCGATGGTGTTTAGGGTACGAACCTCTTCATATTGTTATTAGATTTGTTTTTCTGTTTTAGAGTAGATTTTTTCTATATGCGATTTCTTTTTTAAGTTGTTTTTATTGGGGTTCTTGTTTTTCTTAAACGGAGATCTTTCTGCTGGTAGTATATAGTATATGATTTTTTTGAAATTATTTGAGAGTCGGAGATATGGCAGTGTTCTCGGACGGCTGTCGGTGTGACACGTAAAGCCATCGGGTTTACGGGGCTCCCGACGGGGGGAGCCGTCCGCCCCGTAGATTTTTCTGGGACGACTGGGTCTTTTCTGGGACTCTTGCTGGGTCATGGACTATGAAAGTGTGTAGGGATAATTTGCTCTCTAAAATAAAAATTCGTAACTTTGTAGTAACTAACAAAAAAACTTTAAAAGATAAACCAAAATCAATAATGAAATCAATGAATGTAATCTCTGCACAAGAGGCGGTCAAGGTTGTCAAAAATGGCGACCACATCCACCTAAGCTCAGTGGCTAGTGCACCCCAATGTCTAATTAAAGCTCTTGTAGAGCGTGGCGAAAAAGGCGAACTTCGTGATGTACATATCCATCACCTGCACACCGAAGGTCCTGCACCTTATGCCGATGAGCAGTTTTCGGGCATCTTCCAAGCCGACCAATTCTTCGTAGGAGGCAACCTTCGTCGTCAAACTCAGGCGGGTTTTGCTGATTATATTCCTGTATTTCTGAGCGAAACACAAAAACTTTATCGCTGCGGTGCTCTGCCTATCAATGTTGCTATGATTCAGGTTTCGCCTCCTGACAAGCACGGTTTTGTTTCGCTAGGTACTAGTGTCGATGCTACCCTTGCGGCTGTTGAGTGTGCCGAATATACTATTGCGGTTATTAACAAATATGTCCCTCGTGCTTTTGGTGACGCTATGATCCACAGTTCGATGATTGATATGTGGTGCGAAGACCATAATCCACTAGAGGAGGCTCACTTCACTACGCCTGACGAAACAGAGGTGGCTATTGGTAAACATTGCGCTGCTCTGATCGAAGATGGTGCGTGTCTTCAGATGGGTATTGGTGCTATTCCTAATGCGGTTTTGGATCAGCTTACTGGGCACAAAAATCTTGGTATCCACACCGAAATGTTTGCCGATGGGGTTCTTCCTTTGGTACACTCGGGTGTTATCAATGGTGCGAACAAGGGTATCGACAAGGGTAAGATGGTCTCTACATTCTTGATGGGATCGCAGACTGTCTATGACTTTATTGATGACAACCCAATGGTTTTGATGAAAGATGTGGGATATACCAATGATCCATATATTATTGCCCAAAACGAGAAGGTGACCGCCATCAACTCGGCTCTTCAGATCGACCTTACGGGTCAGGTTTGTGCCGATTCGATCGGAACGAAACATTACTCGGGCGTGGGTGGTCAGGTCGACTTTATCTATGGTGCTTCGCTATCGAAGGGTGGTAAGGCTATTATCGCTATGCCATCGACCACTAAGAAGGGTATCTCGAAGATCGCTCCAACCCTGAATCTTGGTGCTGGTGTGGTAACGACTCGTTCGCATATGCACTATTTCGTAACCGAACATGGAGCCGTTGATTTGTATGGTCGCACCCTGCAAGAACGTGCTCAATTGTTGATCTCGGTGGCTGCGCCAGAACATCGTGAAGAACTTGACCGTGCAGCGTTTGAACGCTTCGGATCGCACCATCACTATATTAAAAGTACGTTTTCTAAATAAATAGTTAATAAAAAAATTAAAAAATTATAACCGCCACACTGTTGCGATAAAAAAATATTTGCAACTTGTGGTTATATACATTGTAAAAAACAGTGCCTCTTCTGCAACCAGAAGAGGCACTGTTTTTGCTTTATATTGCCTAAAACAGCTCTGTTAAGCCCCTAGAGTGTGGTGTAGAGGAGTTATTAAAAAAATATCGGAATTTGGGGCAGTGTGACCAAATGTTTAAAATTGTATTAAATGTTTTGGTATTCAAAATATAAAACCTACCTTTATGGTAAAGAAACCAATCAAACCACATAAAAAATCAACCTAATACTATGGCAGTTCTACACTTTGAAAAGGCAGAATTAGGGAACTTGCAATATTCCCTAAGACGAGAAATGTTGGCCACAAATCGGGCTGGAGGTTACATGAGTACCACGATCGTGTGTTGCAATACACGCAAGTATCACGGACTAATGGTTACCTCTGTCGAAGAGCTTGATAGTGAGGATTTTGTGCTCCTTAGCTCACTCGATGAGACAATCGTGCAACACAACCAAGAATTTAACCTTGCAATCCACCGTTACCTGAATACTTATTCGCCTCGTGGGCATAAATATATTGTGGATTTTGCTTACACTCCAACCCCTACGATCACCTATCGTGTGGGGGATATTACCCTTCGTAAGGAGCTTTTGTGGATACATACTAGCAATCAATTGTTGATTCGCTATACTCTGGTCGAGTCTAGTTCGCCGATTGGGCTGAAGTTGCGTCCATTTTTGGCCTTTAGGGGTCGCCATGAGTTGAGCCGTGAGAATATGACGGCCGATACGAAATCATATCCAGTGGAGAATGGTGCTAGTTGCCGTTTGTATGAGAAATTCCCTTGGCTCAATATGCAGATCAATAAGACCAGTGGTAAGTATGTTGCTGCTCCTTATTGGCATAATAATTTTGAGTATCTCGAAGAGCGTAGACGTGGCTTTGAGTGCCTTGAAGATTTGCTTACCCCAGGGTATTTTGAGATGACTCTCAAAAAGGGTGAGAGTGTTGTCTTCTCGGCTTCGACCACCAAGTGTAGCTCTCGTCAGTTCAAGAAGCTCTTTGATGCTGAGATCGAGCGTCGTAGTCTTAAGACCGAATTTATTCCTATATTGGAGCACTCGGCTCGTCAGTTTTTGATTAACTATAATGGTCAGAATATGTTGACTACGGGTTATCACTGGTATAATCCTCGCTCTCGTGAGACTTTTGTTTCGTTGGCGGGTTGTACTTTGACCCAAGGGCTAGAGGATCAATTCCGTGAGGTTCTCGATTATCATGTGGCTCGTTTGCATGATGGATTGTTTGGTACGCATTTGGCTGCCGACACTCAGCTTTGGTTCTTCTATACTCTTCAGCGTTATAATCAGGTGATCTCGAAGCCAGAGATTTGGAATCGTTATTCACACGCTATGAAGGCGATTTTGGAGACCTATCGTATGGGTTGCACGCCCGAGGGATGTATCCAGATGCACGAGAATGGTTTGATTCATGCTGCCAAAGCAGGTGTACCATTGACATGGATGAATGTTGTGATTGATGGTCAGCCTTTGACTCCTCGTACGGGCTATGCGGTCGATGTAAATGCACTGTGGTATAATGCTGTGTGCTATACTTTGGATTTGGCACGTGCCAATGGCGATCAGACTTTCGTACAACAATGGCAAGATATGCCAGAGTTGATAGCCAAATCATTCAACGAGACCTTCTGGTCGAGCGAACGTGGCTATCTAGCCGATTCGGTCTATGAAGGATTCCATAATTTCGATGTTCGTCCTAATCAGCTTTTGGCCGCTTCGTTGGAATATTCTCCACTATCGTTTGCCGATCAAGGAGCTGTGGTCAATACCGTGAGGGGTCACTTGCTAACAACTCGTGGTTTGCGTACGCTGTCGCCTCGCAATCCAGCCTATAAAGGTTCGTACCACGGAGATCACACCTCACGTGACATACAGCTTCACCAAGGTACGGTCTATCCATGGTTGTTGGAACACTATGTTGCAGCCAATTTCCGTCTGCGTGGTCAGTCGTTTATCATGGAGGCAGAAGATCTGTTAAACGGCTTCCAAGAAGACCTATTGAGCTATGGTATCGGTTCGGTGTCGGGGCTATATGATGGTGACCCACCACATCGCCCAGCAGGAGCAATCAGCTATGCACCAAGCGTAGCAGCCGTACTGACTATCAACCAGCTTATCAAGAGGTACAAAAAGTAGTAGCAAAGCAAAAAAGCTACCCACAAACAAAAAAACCCAAACACTCGCTAATTAAAGAACAATTAGTAGATCAAAAAGAGCATGATCCCGCTGATCGCCCACACCCTAAGAGCAAAAGCCTGTGGGCAATCACAGATCATAAGGTAAACCAGAAATTATATCAAAAAAGAAAGAATAAAAAAATGAGAGTATTAATGTTTGGATGGGAGTTCCCACCACATATTGCAGGAGGATTGGGCACAGCATGTTATGGACTAACCAAGAGCATGGCGCAACAGGGTTGCGAGGTGATCTTTGTAGTGCCAAAAGCGTATGGTGACGAAGACCAATCGTTTGTCGAGGTACGTAACGCATCGGAGGTCGATGCACCCTATGGTCGTTTGATCGAGAACCAGGAGCTAAATCAGACGCTTCGTGTTATCGAGATTAACTCGAATCTAATCCCTTATCTTACGCCCCAGGAGTATGAGACCTTCCGTGAGGAGGAAATCAAGGGTACAAAAACCACCACTCGTGACGCTTGGCGTAGTCGCTATTCGTTTAGTGGTACTTATGGCCCAACGCTAATGGAAGAGGTTGCTCGTTATGCTGTTGTGGCGGCCGAGGTTGCCAAGCAGCTAGAGGGTCAATTCGATATTATCCATGCCCATGACTGGTTGACCTACTATGCTGGTATTGCCGCCAAGCAGGTGAGCGGAAAGCCACTTGTGGTACATATGCACGCTACGGAATATGACCGTTCGGGCGAGAATGTGAACACTATTGTTCATAGTATTGAGCAAGGAGGTATGATGGCGGCCGATATGGTTTGTGCCGTGAGTAATCTGACTCGCCAGACTGTTATCAATCGCTATGGTATTCCAGCCGAGAGAGTTGTTACGGTGCACAATGGTGTGATGTTCAAGCCTCAGGAGGCTAGTGATATTGAGCGAGGAGTCGACGACAAGATCGTAACGTTCTTGGGTCGTATCACCTACCAAAAAGGCCCCGACTATTTTGTCGAGGCAGCAGCTAAGGTTCTTGCCAAGATGGAGAATGTACGCTTTGTAATGGCAGGTTCGGGCGATATGCTTAACCACGTGATCCGTCGTGTAGCCAAACTTGGAATTGCCGATCGTTTCCACTTTACGGGCTTCTTGAAGGGCGATGATGTTCAGAAGATGTTCGCTCTGTCGGATATTTATATCATGCCTTCGGTCTCTGAGCCATTTGGTATCTCGCCACTAGAGGCTATGCGCTCAAACGTACCAGTGATAATCAGTAAGCAATCGGGTGTTGCCGAGGTCTTGGATTATGCAGTGAAGGTAGACTACTGGGATGTCGATGCTATGGCCGATGCAATCTATGGTCTTCTGAACTATCCAGCACTATCGGAAGTCTTCAAAGAGAAAGGTTCGCAAGAGGCTGCCAACCTGAAATGGGATGCAGCAGCAACCAAAATCATTGATACCTACAAAAGCCTTTTGTAGGGTCTCTCGTTCATAAAAACAAACAAATAAACTTTTAACAAACATACCGTTAAACCCATTATAATACAATATATTATGAAACAGCTCTGTCTATATTTCCAAGTCCATCAACCATACAGACTAAAAAAGTATCGTTTCTTCAACATAGGTAAGGATCATTTCTATTTCGATGAATTTCTCAACCGCACTATTATTGACCGTATAGCTACCAAGTGCTATCAACCGATGAATGATCTTCTTTTGAAGATGATCGCTCAGCATGGTCAGGGGGTGAAGGTCTCTTTCTCGATCAGTGGCCCTGCCATCGAGCAGCTTCAGGCTTATGCTCCTCAGGTGATCTATCAATTCCAGAAGTTGGCAGCTACGGGCTCTGTGGAGTTCTTGGTCGAGACCTATTCTCACTCTTTGGCAGCTCTAAAAAATCCAGAGGAGTTCAAGGCGCAAGTCGAACAAAGTGCAGCTAAGATCGAAGAGCTATTTGGTCAGAAGCCAAAGGTTTTCCGCAATACAGAGTTGATTTATAGCGACAAAATCGGTGAGTTGGTGAATAACCTAGGTTATGAAACTATCTTGACCGAAGGAACAAAACATATCTTGGGATGGAAGAGCCCTAACTTTGTCTACTCGAACCCTATTCGCCAGAATGTTAAGTTGTTGCTTCGTAACTTTAAGCTTTCGGATGATATTGCCTTTAGATTCTCGGATCAGGGATGGAGCGAGTATCCTTTGACTGCCGACAAGTACCTCTCTTGGCTTGAGAACACCGAAGATGGTGGCGATCTTGTCAATCTGTTTATGGACTATGAGACATTTGGCGAGCACGTTAAGAAAGAGACTGGGGTCTTTGGCTTTATGGAAGATTTGCTAACGAAGGTGGCTCAGAGCGATCAGTTGAAGATGTCTACACCTTCGGAGATTGCCGCTAGTTGTCAGAGTGTTTCGCTTTTGCATGTACCTCACCCGATCTCATGGGCTGACGAGGAGCGTGACCTTACCGCTTGGTTGGGTAATGACCTTCAGGACGAGGCGATCAGCAAACTTTATGACCTAAAACCTATGGTCGATCAGTTGGGTGATGTTAATTTGCATCATGTTTGGTTGGCACTTCAGGCTTCGGATCACTTCTATTATATGTGTACTAAATGGTTTGCCGATGGCGATGTTCGCCAGTACTTCAACCCTTACGACTCTCCTTATGAGGCGTTTATGAACTATATGAATGTATTGAGTGACTTTGCTCGTGAGTTGAAGTTGCGCTGCAAATAGATGAGTTTATGAATTATTTTCATGGTTTGGGAGCATGGCTTGTGGCTGTGCTCCTTTTCTTATGGGTTGATTTGGGTTTTTCTCAGAGCTCTTCTCTACGTGTTGGGTTTTTGAATGGCTACAACCTGTTTGACACGATCAATCAGCCGGATCTCTTGGATGGGGATTTCACTCCTCGGGGGCGTTATCGTTGGACTTCTCAGAAGTATTGGCAGAAGATTTCTCGGCTTTCGGATAAGCTTCTTTCGATGCGGTTGGATCTTTTTGGGATGTGCGAGGTTGAGAATCGGTCGGTTGTCGAGGATTTGGTTGCGACGATGGGGCGAGATTACCATATTATCCATTATGAGAGTTCGGATCTTCGGGGGATTGATTTGGCTTTGGGTTATGATCCCTCTCGGGTTGAGGTTTTGGAGAGCGGTTTGATTGAGGCTCCGGAGTCTACGTCTGGGGTACGCCGAGAGTCTTTGTATTGTCGTGTTCGGTTTTCGGAGGGTGAGGTTTGTCATTTTATTTTGGTTCATCTGCCAAGTCGCAGTGGCGGACGACGTGCACGTTTGGATCGGGAGTTTATTTTGGCGGATTTGTCTCGACGAATTCTCTCTTTTGGGAGTGAGCCTTTGGTTTTGATGGGCGATTTCAACTCTACGGAGTTGGTCGAGGTTCCTTCGTTGGTGAATATTATGGGTGATCTGTATCGCAGGGGGATGGGGAGTTACTCTTATTATGGTGTTTGGTCACTTTTGGATCAGGTTTTGGTTTCGGCTTCCCTTCGGGACAGGGTTTCGACCCCTGTTTTGCATGGTGAGCGTAAGGGTTTGCATCGTGGTGGGGGTTCTTCATCATCGTCGGGTGTGGCTTCCGACCATGCTGGTGTCTCTTTTGTGATAAATTATTAGGGGTAAAGGACTAATAGACGTTCCCCCTGCAAATTACCCCCACACTCTTTGGTAGCACATGACCCAGCAAGAGTCCCAGAAAAGACCCAGTCGTCCCAGAACAATCCATTTCTTTGGTGTAGAATCATCCCCATTGCGACAGCGGATAATTTTCCTTTTGAAGGAAAATTATCTACGGGGCGGACGGCTCCCCCCGTCGGGAGCCCCGTGCTACGCACAGCACTCTCGACAGCCGTCCGAGAACTATCAATATCTTCGAGGCTCCTCGACTACCGTCCCAGAACAATCCATATCTTCGCATATTTTCACGTTGGACGAAAAAAATGATTACATTTGTATTATGTTGCAATGGTCGAAAGGTGATCTTTGCCCCCAAGTGTAAATCTGTAATCTAAGAAAATATTATGGCAAAAGTCAAAAAAGCATACTTCTGCAAAGAGTGTGGTAGCCAAAGTGCTAAGTGGTTTGGACGTTGTACCAGCTGCGGAGAGTGGAATAGCTGTGTCGAAGAGTCGATTGCCGTGACCCCCAAAAGCACCTCACGATCTTTGATCCCAACCTCGGTTAGAAACGCCCCAACCCCTGTGCGTGATATTCAACCTATGAGTGTCGAGCGCATTGATCTGCGCAGCGTAGAGGTTAATCGTGTGTTGGGCGGTGGACTTGTCCCTGGCTCTCTTGTCCTGTTGGGGGGAGAACCCGGCATCGGAAAGTCGACCCTAGCGTTGCAGATTGCTTTGCGACTCGAAGGCTCTCGTGTGCTGTATGTCTCGGGCGAGGAGAGTGCCGAACAGATTAAACTCCGTGCCGATCGCCTAGGGGTCGAAAACGAAAATTGTTTGATTTATAGCCAGACCAACCTCGAACAGATTATACTCTCGGCCAGTGAACTCTCGCCCGAGATACTTGTTATCGACTCGATACAGACGCTCTTTAGCGAATATATCGAGAGTTCGGCAGGTAGCATTTCGCAGATTCGGGAGTGTGCCGCTGCTCTGCTGAAATATGCCAAAGAGAGCGGAGTTCCGATTATTTTGATTGGTCATATCACCAAAGATGGTACTATTGCGGGGCCAAAGATTTTGGAGCATATTGTCGATGTAGTATTCCAGTTTGATGGCGATAGCAACTCGTGTTATCGAATATTGCGTAGCCAGAAGAATCGCTTTGGGGCGACTTCCGAGATTGGTGTTTTCGAGATGGTGAGCAGTGGACTTCGTGAGATCGAGAACCCTTCTCAGATTCTTTTGTCGCATTACGAAGAGCCATTGAGTGGCGTGGCTATTGGGGCTTCGATTGATGGCAATCGCCCTTATCTGATCGAGACTCAGGCTTTGGTTAGCAATTCGGCCTATGGCACGCCAGCTCGTTCGTCTACGGGTTTCGACCATAAGCGTATGGGGATGATTGCCGCTGTACTCGAAAAGCGGATGGGTTTTCGTCTGGGAACCAAGGATCTCTTTTTGAATATAGCAGGGGGTCTAAAGGTGACCGATACGGGATTGGATTTGGCTTTGGTGGCGGCTATTATCTCGTCGGCTCTGGATATTCCGTTGACAGGAGATATTTGTTTTGCAGGTGAGGTTGGACTTTCGGGCGAGGTACGTGCAGCGGTTCGCACCGATGCTCGTATTGCCGAGGCCGAGAGATTGGGATTCGCTCGTATTGTGGTTAGTTCTTATGCTCGACGGGCTATTACTCGTGAATATAGCATTGAAGTGGTTTATGTTAGTGGCGTGGGTGAGTTGGCGCAGCGTATTTTTGGCTCTTAGTTTGCTGGGTGTTAGCGTTTTGGGCATGGTAAAGGGCTGGGTTGCATGGTAATTTAACCAAAAAATAATCTATTATTAGAGAAAAAAAGTTGACCATCCCCCAAAAACATTGTATATTTGCCCCGTACAGATCGTTGTTATCTGTATTATAATCCACTTAAACAGAAAACTTTTAAAACCTTTAACACCCATGAAACAACTCAACCTCGTACTAGTATTCACATTGCAATACTTGCAACATCATGCTGCGGTCACTGCTCTCTAAGCGAAAAAGAAGTCTTGGAATTTATCAACCAAGAGAATCAGACGAATGATTCTAGACACACCACAATTATCAATAAAGTGACCGACAAGTCGAAAGTTGTAAACAACATCGGGGAGTACGAATTTTATGAGAAAGCAGGGCTACTGACAATCAAAGACACCACTATCACAACCCGTAGTTGGGGGCGCACCCACACCTCTGAGGCGTATGATATTCAGTTCACAGCCGCTGGATCGCCTTCTATTTCAGAGACAATGGACAGCTATAACAAGGTGCTATTGTTTGAATACACCTATGACAAGATTGTCGATATGCGTCTGATTGGTTCTAAAGCTATAGAGGAATTCAATTTAGAATCAGTGTGCTATATGGTCTACTACACAGGTACACTAACCCAAGCAACTCCATTTGCAGAGGCTCTAGGATGCAAGGTCGGCGATGAATACCCAACACTCGATGCTCCCGAAGATCAAGTAATGTCTTCGATTATCATAGGTTACTTCAGAGATGGTGATTTGGTGAAGATGACAATATCAAAAATAAATCTACTAGAAAAAAGCGAGATGGATGATTATTTTGACAAGCAATGGTACAAACTAGCCAAACAATCCGTCAAAGAGTTGGATTAAACAAATAAAACAAACCTTAAAAAACGAAACTAAATTAAAATTTAAAACATTATGAAAAAGATTTTTGTATTATTCGCATTTATGCTATGCGCAATGTCTCTTCAGGCTCAAACAAAGTATGCTGGTAAATATTTCACCCTGACCACTCCTAGCAGTGCGTGGGAAGCAGTTGTTCCAGATGCAGGAAACGACGGACAGAGCGGTATCTTCTTTACCACTACTGCCGACGGAGAGTCGGTTCACACGGGTATTGTTATCGTTGCAGCCGAGGGTGTATTCGAGTTGGAAGATTACCTAGATTATCAAATCGAGCAAGGTAACCCAGTCTATGACGGTGCGAAATTTACGGAGCTAGAAGATGGCAGCTTCCTGGGTTATGAATCGGTGACCCAAGATTTCACCAATAGCTATGATGGTCAGAAATATGTGGGTGCGGTAGCAACTTTTGCAACCGAGAAAAGTACCTATTTTGTTATCGTTTATAGTGTAGATAAAAATGCTGATTTTGCGTCGATACTAGAGAAAGTAGTTATACACAAATAGTCCTCTACGACCGATTTTTTTATTCAGGGGGGGGGAATGCCTTTTTTCTTTTT
>JAWXTL010000036.1:0-10926 GCA_044433565.1 Rikenellaceae bacterium
GATTCATCTCACGGAAGCTATCTTTGAAACCTGCGTCGGTCATCATTTTTGACACTGGCCATTCCACTACTTTTCCTCCGTGGTTGTTTAGATCTTTCGCTGCCTCTGTCCAGTCTAGGTGTGAGTGGCTGTTGAAGTCGCCTCCCATGATTACGGGGATCGAATCTGCTTGGGCAAGATATGGTGCTATGGTGTTGAGGATTGTTCGGATTTCGTTATCTCTCGAACCTGCTGTCTCCCATGCTATGATCTGCTGGGCTGTCGAATCCACTGGTGTTTTGGTTGTGCTTGGTATATAGTGCAACCATGTGTCGAATACTCTCATTGTTTGACCATTTACGTCGATCTCTACACCTCCGAAGTTGAATGTGCTGATCGAATCTGTAAAGGTCAAAGTCTTGGTAATCGGGTAGCGACTATAAATCGAGAGGTTGCTCGAAATCAAGCGGTGGTAGTAGCCCAAGTAGTCTGCCACTTGATTTGATGCTCCGTAGGTTTCGATCATAAGGATTACGTCGGCATCACTCTCTTTTAGGATCTCTAGTGTTCCTTGGCAACCTTTTTCGGGGTATTTCTCGCTGTGACCTGCGTGCCAGATGTTCCATGACAATACTTTAAGCTCTTTTGGAGCTTCGAGCTTTGGCGTGGTCGAGCATGATACTAGTGCTAGGGATACAGCTAGTGATAATAATATTTTTTTCATTTTTAGAATTTAATTGTCAGGTCTGAAATTTTTGCTGTTAGAGGCACTGGATGCAGATCCTCTGGGATTCCTAGCTCTTGGGGTGTTGGCGATACAAATTCGCTCTCTATACCTTTGATTTTTAGTGATTTCTTTCCCATCTTGACTATTGCATATAGAGGGTCTTTGTATGGCACAACCAACGAAAGTGCAGGACGACGTTTGTTATCCTCTTCGGTGAATCTTGTTGTACATTTGTATTGATCTCCCACCCACTGATCCGATGCACTGTTGATCTGGACGTATGTAATACCGTTGATTACTTTGTGATAGTCGGTGTGGTCGTGTCCGCTAAATGATGCTACGATTTTGGTGTAGCCAACGCGTTTGTTCTCGGCTTCTAGCATTTTTTGGATCTGCTCACGATTACCCACTGTATTCTCTAGCGATTGGTGCGAGAAGATTATACAATGTTTCGCCTCTTTTTGGATCTCCTTTTTGAGCCACTCCACCTGCTCTGGGTCGACCCATGCTCTTTTTGATGCGTCGATATAGAAATTGGCATTGGCATAAGGGGTGTATGTGCCATCGTTGTTTAGGTTATTACAATCCAATACGATAAACAATACGTCTCCTTTGGTGAACGAATAGTAACGCTCTTTCATCCCCACAAAATCCATGAACTCCTGCTTTGTGCAATTGTCCATATCGTGGTTGCCTAGGGTGTTGTACTTCTCACCAGTGTAGTTTTTCCAAATATCAACAAACGGCTTATTCTCATCTTTGACCATGGTGAAGTCTCCTAGGTCGATCACAAAATCTACTTTGTTCTTTTCTGCCGCTTCGAGGAAAGTGCTCAGACGGCGAGGCCCATCGTGCATGATGTCGGTGTGGATGTCGGTAACGATACCAAATGTAAGGTTCTGAGCTACCGAGGTTAGGGTTGTAGCTGCTAGGGCTAGGGTTAGTAAGCTCTTTTTCATTTCTCTGTTAGTTTTATTTTTTTTGTGTTTTTGGGATACGCTTTGAGTAGATGCACTCTAGGGTTTGTCCTACCCACTGCTGCGGTTGTTTGATGTCGAAGATATTTAGAATCGTCGTTGCTGTATTGACTGTGTTGTTGGCATCTGTGATTTTTAGACCTTGTTTAATTCCAGGCCCTCTTACGCCCCATGGCACATTCATCTCGTCGAGGGTAACACCACCGTGACCAGTGTTGATTCCTCCGTGATCCGATAGGATAAAGAAGTAGGTATCTTCGTACAATCCTGCCTCTTTCATCTTGGCGATTAGAATGCCGAAGTTCTGATCTGCCGCTTCGATTGCTTTATAGTACTCCTGCGATTTCCATCCGTGGCGATGTCCGCTGCCATCTACGTCGTCGCAGATATAGAATATCACTGTTGGGTCATCTTGATTTTTCTCGACAAACTCATAGACCATCTCGCCTAGCACTCCGTGACTTGTTGCTGTTACGTCGATCTGCTTAATCTCGTCCATATATTTTGGATTTAGCGAGTTGATTAGACTTCCCCATTCGTAGTAGAAGCCAATTTTTACATCGCTGACATTCTCTTTCAATACTTTGAATACCGATGGGTAGTAGCCCTCGGCATCTTGGGTCACTGGCTCTAGGGTGTGTGAATCGACCTTCCAGCTGTTGTCGACAACTCCGTTCTGCTCGGGGCCACTACCCGTAAGGTGCGAAGTCCAGTTGGGCAGGGTAACCGATGGATTGACTACACGTGTTTTGAGCGATAGTGCCCCTTCCTCCATTAGGGCATCCATTACTGGGGTGTTTGCTTGTTGGTAACCATCGACCGACATTCCGTCAAGGGCAAGGATCACCACTCGTTTTGAGTTTTGGGCTTGTAGCCCCATGCAACTAATCCCAAGGAATAGTATTGAGCAAATAATTTTTTGAGTTTTCATCTCTATTTTATAGTTAAGGTTAGTCTTTGTTTCGGTTTTGAAACTTGGTTTCATGAGGTGCAAAGATATGTAAAATATCTTTATTTATTGTATGAAAATCTTACCAAATAGCACTCGTCTCCGTTGTGAATCATCGAGATACCCCATTCTAGCCCTTTATTTTTGGCTTTTGGATTTGTTAGCTCTTCTCGGAATGCTCCAGGTGCGTTTGGTCGGTTTTCTACTTTTTTGTTTAGGGGTTGGCTTGTGAAATCTAGTCCATCTGGTGCTTGTTCGATTGTTGAGCTTATTGAGGCTAGTGCTTGTATTGCTCCGTTTTCTTGCCAGACCATTACTTCGTGTCCTTTTGCGAGTATCGGATCACCATATTTTGTGAATGGGGCTGTTGGATCTTCGGCAAATGCTACTCCCATTTGGGTATGTGCTGGGCCATTGATTCCATCCATCATGCAACGACCTTTGTAGTAGAGCCAGAATTTTTTGTCTTTATAGAGCATCACTGCATCGTCTATTCGGTAGCTATCGAATGCTTTGAGGTTGGTGCTTGGGCGTAGGATTGGTTCTGGGTTTACCCTCTCGAACTTTCCATCGGGAGTGTCGCTAACCGCTACTCCAATATTCGTATAGTCGTTGGTTGAGTTGTTCTCGAATACTCCATCTTCTCTCGATGGAGTGGGGCACACACCTGTATAATACATATAGTATTTGCCTTTGTGATAAATTATATTGGGTGTAAAGGTGGCTTGTGAGTCGAATGTTCCCTCTTCTCCAACTCCTAGCACCTCCCCTACCTCTTTCCAATTATATCCCTGATCTTCGGACACGGCACACCATATTGTACCCCAATATCCCGAGGCTTTGCCATAGACTTTTGTGTAATAGATGTAGTATTTGTCACCCACTCTGATTATGTCGCTTGGGTCACGTCGGGTGCATCCTTTTTCGTAGCCGACTCCCGAAATCTGGGTGTACTCAAAGTCTGGCTTGTTTTGTTGTGCTACACTTGATAGGGTTGTGGCTGCCAGAATTAGGGTTAGTAGTTTTTTTGTGAAGTTCATTCTGCTTAATCGTTTTAGCGATTCGGTGAATAACACTGAATTTAGCTTTTACTTTCTCTGGGTGGTGATTAAATTAGAGGGATTTTAAACTCAAATTCGTCGAAACTTTCAGTGCGCCATGCTTTATCGGCTGTGGTTGGTGAGATTGCGAATAGTGGCGAGAATGTTCTGACCTTAACGGTCTCTCCGTCTGGCATAAATTCCAAGATACGCAACCATCCGTCACCGCCATTGCCCATCCATTGACCATCGGCCGTTTGGGCGTTGAACATCATCTGAGGGATCTTCTTACCTGCTTGGTTCTTGTCTACTCTGAACGATACGTTCTGTTCGAAGCCCTTTAGGTTACAAGCGTGACCACACAACACGAACGAGATATTAGGCGACACCTTGACCAGCTCATCCCATATCTGTTGTCCGTAGTTGGCATCCTCGATCTTATATCCCTCTTTGATATATCGCTCGGCACTTGCTCCACCCTCCATAAAGGAGTGGGTCAAAAGGATTATGCGGTGTTCTTTGTATTTGTTGGCTATGGTTCTAGCCCACTCCATCATTGCATCACGTGGTGCAAATTCCACGACCAGCACCATTAGCTTTCCCCATTTTGGGTCATCGAAGGCGTAAGCGGCATTTTCGAGCGTTGGGACTCCATTCGAGTCAAGTCCCACCTCCACTAGAGTCTCCTCCCATAGGAAATTGCGTTCGCTAGTGAAGTATTCAGGAAATCTCGACATACGGTTTTCGGCACTTTGGTATCCGTAGTCGTGGTTTCCGGTACATACTATATATGGCGTTTTGTTGTCGAGAGCAGCAAATGCTCTGGAAGTCGCTTCCCATTGTTGAAGGCTAGTTTGGTCGCCACCCGCACCATGCGGTATGCGGATCTCGTTTTGCTCCACCAAATCACCCGTGCAAAGTACGGTTTTGACATTGAGTTTTTTTAGATGCTTCTCAGTCCAGATGGTCATCAGATCCAGTATTGGCTGGTTCTCTTTGAATTTGACATAGCTCTGAACATCGGGAATAACCACCATCGAAAATGATTCGCTATCTGTTAGCTCCACCTGAAGTGGGCGTACCTGAGATAGGGCAGGTACGCTAGTGAGTAGTAGAAATAATCCTACGAATTTCTGAAGTTTCATCTCTTGTTTTATCTTTTAGAAGTTAAGGTTTGTGCCTCACCCAGTGTTTTGATTTCGGCTTTTACGCTCTTATCGGTCGATGTTGAGGCAAATTGGCAGGTGAATGTGATGGTTGATTTTCCACTCTCGATTGTCATATCTTTTGGATCTACGGCGATCTCTTTCACTGGATTCCATGTGTTGTTATAGATCACGATCTTGTCGCCACCATCATATTTGATATATTGATCGGCAGTTACTGTCGCAGGGATATTGATTGTCGAGAAACCACCTATGGTAAGGGTAATATCCGAGATGGTCTCGTTGGTGCTAATTAGCATCTGAACTGGTTGGCGTTTGGCGGTGTTGTCAAACTCCCATTTTGTTAGCGATGGTTCACCAGGTTGGCGTGTGAAGTTCTTGTGCTCGAAGCGTTGTAGGGCGTACTTTTGGATCTCCCATGTGCTAGGCGAGGTTTCGATCAAGGTATATTCGTTGTCGGTGTTTTCCATCTCTCTCTTCAATTCGTCGGGGAATGCAAGTGACAATCTAGCGTGTTCCCACTCACGGATTGCTTGGATCAAGCGGTCGGAATTTCCGTTTTTGGCTACTGCATCACCGTTGGTCACTAGCGTATATCCTGCATCGAACCCAGCCGAACGAGCCATCAACCATTGTAGATCTTCGATCGAGGTTGTTGCATCATATTTAAACCATCCTAGCATAGATGGGATCAGGTTGCGACGATAGAAGTCCTGATTCATCAGACGATAGGTCATTTGACTCTCACGGAAACCCGAATACCATGGCTCACCCCAATTCATACGGGTGAAGATATACCAATTGTAGTGAGTTGTCATACTTGCGTCGTTTATGTTGTTGCGCAGTTCTGGTTTGAGGTGATCCCACCACTCTTGGATCATTAGTGATAGACCGTATTGTCCAAGTCCTGTCGACCAGCAACCTTCTAGTCCGTCGAACGACACTTGCTCGATTCCTGTCTGGTTGAATACATCGGCGATATTACGTGCCTCTTCTTTGGTAAGGTCAATATCTGTTAGGAAGACATTGTATGGGTGGTCGATTAGTTTGCTGATTGTCTGATCGGCTTGGTGAGCTGAGGCTTTTGTTCCCCATGCTCCACGTTCGCAACCCTCTAGTGTCCATGGTGCGCTCTCTGATACTCTTTGGTAGCGGATCAACTACTCGCCAATCATTACTCCGTGTAGCGAATTGTTTTGCATCTGGTTGAAGAACATTGGATCTGCGATTTGGATCTCGGTTTGATCTACCGTGATGTTGGCTGTGATTGTCGAGCTACCTACTTTTCCTAGGCGTTGATCGGGCACTGGCGATACATACTCATCTGATAGGGTTGTGAAGTTCGATAGGGTGTGAACACCTAGTTTTATACCATCTTTGGCTGCTGTTTCGACACATTGGCGTAGCCCTTCGATTCCCGATGGAAACTCCGATGGGTTGAGTTCAAATTTGCCCCATGTCGAGAAAGGGCCTCCGTGGTAGAGATATTTTAGACCTGTCGATTTGGTAAATTCGATTGCTTGGTCGATATTGTTTTCGTTGAACGGATAGATAATATATGCTTGTGCTGCATCTGGACTCTTCTTGTTCCATTCGCCGCTAATTTGCGGGTAAGGCATATCTTCGCCCACTACGATTGCTTCTAGGTAGTCTAGGGCTTGAGCTGCAGGAGATCCGAAGATTGCTATTGCCGAACCGATTGCTCCACCATCGTCATAGGCTGGTGCAAAGTAGTGGGTATGCCCCCATTGCTCGATGATACGATCTTTGTCACGGTTACGAGTATAGGCGTGAAGTTTACTACCATATTCGGTATGCTCGGCTGTGTGACCACGGTATAATACCTTCACAGAATCCTCTACATCTACAATCGAATTGGTTGCAAAAATATCATACATTGGATCTATATCGTTTTCGAGTGTTGGATAACCGCCGATCGTTTTTGGATTCAATGCACGAATACCAAAGGCGAAGGTGCTATCTCTTACCACACCTACGCATTCTCCTACGATTTGGTTGATGGTCGTAGGATATGAACCCCATAGTGCAAGATCTAGGTGCGCTCCTTGGGGAAGGTCAACCTTTTGAAGTTCTAGGGTGATGTATTTATCGGTGTTTTTGACTGCCACTTCGGCGCTATACTGATCTGTGAAGTTGATAGTTAGAGTTTTTTCGCTCTCGTTCCACTCGATGGCGGTTGGCTTTTGGTAGGTTGAGTCGACGCTAATTGTTAGCAGGGGTGCTGCTTGGTTGGCGGCTAGATACTCTGTTGAGCTATTTTTGTCATAGATCGAGGTGATAAAACCTTTGCCGTCGATATTAATTTTCAGCGCATCGGTCTCTAGTTGTAGTGCTGTCGACGCACAGCCTCCTAGCATAAGGAGTGCTAGGGAGATAAAGAATAGGTGTAGAGTTTTTTTCATAATTAGGTTTTTCGTGGTATTAGACAAGAGGGTAAACAATAATATATATAGTGCTTACCCCCTCTCTTTTTGATATTGTTTTTGAATTTAATTCTATTTGTTGAGTAGTTGTAGCATTGATTGGCTTGGGTTTTCAAGCCCTTTGTCTCCCACTTTTCGTTTGTCGAACACGGCATCTAGTTGATATGCCGAGACTTCGGTTCGAGGGGCGAACTTTTCGGATGAGACATACTCTTTGACCGATTTGATTAGTTGCCTTGTTGCCGCTCGGCTCCCTATCTCTTTGTTGGGGTCGACGGTCAAAACAAATAGTTTTCCGTTGCCGACCGATACCTCGAAGGCGACTGCTAATTTGCGATTTAGCTCATAGCTATCGACACTCTGGATCACAGGTGTAAGATCCCTGAAATCGGTTAGGTCAATGGCTGTGGCATGGCTCAGAATATCCCACCATTGCCAATCGGCATAATTTTCGGTCGTGAAGTTATCGAACGCACCATTTTTGTGGTCGATTAGTGTTCCGACAATCATAGGATCCCAATTGAACATTATAGGATTCCAGAAGTGACTAGCAAAATGAGTCTTGCGACCAGCTACACTGTCGGGGATAAACAGTACACTCTCGCCACGAGTGAGCATCTCTCTCGCTTCACTCCACTCTCTGGTATATTTGAAATCCTTGTCCGCCTCCTCTTGAACGCCATCTGTAGGGTAAACCCAAATATCCCATTCGTTAGCTATTCTCTTTCCGTCAATCGTAGCTTTGATGGTATATTTTCCCGTTGTGCTGATTTTCGATAGAGGAACATTGATGATCCCAAGCGAGTCTACGACCGCTCGTTCTATGGTGTTGTGCTTTAGTTTGCCCGACTCAATGACGTGGTCTGATTTATCGACCAACGACCACTCTAATGCACCCTTTTTTATCTCGCTCTCGCCATAATTATAGAGACTCATAGAGGCAACAAAATTCTCTTGTGGCACGAAAATTCGCTTCTCGAAACGTGCTAGTATAACTGTCGCACCATTCGATTCTCTGTATTTTTCGGCCGTAACCAACCCTTTCGACTCCCAAAAGGCATCGAGAATCCCCACAAATGCCGAACCTTGACCTGGGAAATCGGCAAGACCGAGCAATTGGTAACCTCCCGATTTTGTGGTGCGAAGCAGTGCTTCGTTCACCTCTTTGTACTGCAAAACGGTGTGAGCCCCTGTGGCTCTCAGAAAATCATCGGCCTGATGCAGCATATTATTGCGTGATAGACTCTCTCGGTATTTCACAAAGTTACGAGCCTCTAGCACACCACTATATTTGGCTATCTCATCAAAATTAGGATACATACACCGCTGCCCTGTTTCGTGAGCAATAACCGGAACATCTATATCCGAACATTCGTTTCGATCCCAATTGGTATTTGGACTTCCCTCATAGACGGTGATCCAACCCTTGGTCGTAACGTGCGATACAAAATATTGATCGGCCTCGACGTGTGTACGAGCAGTCGATGCCGAGTAGAGGTGACGAGGGTCGTACTCTTTGCCTTTGCAGATAAGATCTTCTAGCTTGTCTAAATCCCCCTCGTTCTCGTTTCCGTTGCAGTAGAGCAGGAACGATGGGTGGTTGCCATACTCCTCTAGGATGGCATACATCTCTTTCTCAAAAAACTTCTGACGCTCAGGATATAGCCCCACATCTTTGATCCACATAGGAAGCTCGGTTTGCAGATAGATACCCACCTGGTCTGCCGCCTCGAATGCTGCTTTGGGTGGAGTCCACGAGTGAAAACGGACATGGTTAAATCCGTAATCTTTGACCGTCTCGAATATCTTTTTCCACTGCTCAGTCTCAGTCGAAGGATAGCCCGTTAGAGGGAATACGGCACAATCTAGCACCCCTCGAAGGTGAATATCTCGATCGTTTAGCCTGATATGGTGTTTCCCCTGTTCGACTTTACGCATTCCGAAGTTTTCGGTTCGAGTGTCTACTTCGTTTTGGTTGGTTAGTCGAGCTGTTATGCTGTATAGGTAGGGGTTGAACTCATCCCATAGCTCAATGTTTCCGTTCAATACGAAGGTGTGGCGTATGAGTGTATCGCCACTTTGAAGCTCTACGCTCTCTTTTGCCAAGATCTCACCAGCTTTGTTGGTTAGCGAAAGCTCTAGCTCCGAGCCACTATTGGCAACCTCGCTCTTGTTAAGCTCCAACTTAACCTCGACACTCTTGTTGTCAATGTTTGGGTAGATATTCAACCGTGTGATATAGATCGGACTCTTTGCCACCAGCTCAATATCACCCACTATTCCATTCCAGTTGGTTTGGGTGTGTTCGGTTGTGCCATGGTTCCAGTGATCCATGGGATATTTCAGACGATTATCAACGCACAACGTAATGGTATGTTTGCTACCTGCTTTCACCCAATCTGTAATGACAAAACGGTTGGGGGTTGATAGTCGTTCGTCCGAGGCACAGAACTGTCCATCAATATATAGCGTGGTCTCCCAATGGCAACGTTCGAGGTTTAATATCACCTCCTTGCCTTGCCAACTCTCGGGGATCACCACCTCTCTTTGATACCACGCCTGACCCGAATACTCAAATTTACGACTCAAACGATCGACGTGTTTCACGCTATTCTGGATCCCCTTACCAGCTTGATCCATCGACCCTGGTAGGTAGATGTCATCGGTAAGCGTGGCGAGGTATAGCTCCGATCCGGGGGTTTTACCAAAACCCATAGGATCAAGCTCAAAACGCCACATCCCCTCAAGTGAGATAGACTCTTGTGCAGATAAACTTAGAGGAAGTATCAATGATATAGCCATTAATACTATCCTCAAAATGCTTTTTTTCATGATCTAAGACTTGTTCTTCTCACTAGAAGCCGTTAAGCTCCATAGCATCAGTATCGTTGTACTGCTTTTGGAGTTTCACTAGCTCTTTTTGGAGTTGTTTGGTGATCTTCTCTGTCCCCTTCTGTCCATAGATATTGTTCATCTCGCTTGGGTCTTTCTCTAGGTCATAGAGCTCCCATTGGTCGATGTCATTATAGAAGTGAATCAACTTATAGCGATCGGTTCTCACGCCATAGTGACGCTTCACGGCGTGTTCTGCTGGATATTCATAGAAGTGGTAGTACAAAGAGTTGCGTAGCTCCTCTTTTTCGCCCGTAAGAAGTGGCATCAGCGACACACCGTGCATATCACTTGGGATTTCAGCTCCTACTAGATCGAGGATTGTTGGCGCATAGTCGATATTCTGTACCAAAGCCATCGACTCCTTGCCCTGAACTCCACCGGGAAGACGTACCAAAAGTGGTGTGCGGAACGACTCCTCATACATAAAACGTTTGTCGAACCAACCATGTTCGCCCATATAGAACCCTTGGTCTGAGGTATAGACGATCATCGTGTTATCCATCAAATCATTCTCCTCTAGGTAGCGCAACAACTCGCCAATATTGCGATCGACCGAAGTGATCGTGCGTAGATAATCCTTCATGTACTGCTGATATTTCCACACGGCTAGTTCCTTGCCCGAAAGATTTGCCTCTTTGAAGCGTTTGATAACAGGCTCGTAGTGTGCATCCCATGCCGCTTTTTGCTCTGGGGTCATGCTGTTATACATCGAGCGTCCGTGATTCTCCAGTCTCGAATGGATCTCTTTC
>JAWXTL010000037.1:0-10631 GCA_044433565.1 Rikenellaceae bacterium
ATCCGAGATCAGCGATTCCATTACTCGCCCGTCTCTCACGGGAGTTGCGGTATCGTTAGAGCCAAAGATCAAAAGCGTAGAACTCTTGATCGAAGGCATCACTGCTCGAAGATCTTCGTTGACCACCCGAGAGAGCACCCCACGCATCACATCGCTCGAAGAGTTATAATCGGCCGATCCCCCAAAGCCTAGCCTCTCACGCAAGAAACGGTAACCCTTCTCACGTCCCATAACCCCTAGGGTCACCCCTTTGATACATTTATAGCTATAAACCTTGAGGTAATAAGATAGCGATCGACGAGGTTTCACCCCCGCAGCACCCATCAGAATCATCTGATCGACCTGATTGCGTGAGGCAAAAAGCAAAGAGACACGACACCCAAAAGAGTGCCCCACCAAAACGGGATTTTCGATCGAAAGTTTCCTGCAAAACTCCTCGATACAACAAGTATATTGCTCAACTCCCCAAATTGCCTGAGGTTCGGGAGAGTCGCCAAATCCTGGGAAATCAATAGCATAAACCCGAAATTTTGAGCTCAACAAAGGAACTAAACTATCAAAAATAGAAAGCGTACAACCCCAGCCATGCAACAACAAAAGCGGAGATCCCTCGCCACTACACCTGAAATTCAACCTCTGCCCTGTGTCCAGAGTTATCTGCTGCGAAATATCCATACAATAATAGTTACCCTTAATAAATGACAAAGGTAAAAATATTATGTGAAAAAAATTTAGAAATTCACCATATTTTTTATACCTTTACATTGGAAAAATTTATTAAAACCCAAAATATTATGTCCGATAAACAAACAATTTTTGAAGAATCCTTGGAATATCACCAAGGTCACAGAGCAGGAAAGATCGAAATTATTCCTACAAAATCTTACAACTCACAACATGATTTAGCTTTGGCATATTCACCCGGTGTAGCCGCCCCGTGTTTGGCTATCAAAGATGAACTACTCGATATTTATAAATACACGGCAAAAGGCAACCTTGTAGCTGTGATCTCGAACGGTACTGCTGTACTGGGTCTGGGAGATATAGGTCCTCATGCCTCGAAGCCTGTTATGGAGGGCAAGGCACTTCTATTTAAGATTATGGCCGATGTCGACGTTTTTGATATTGAGGTAGATGCCAAGGGTGTCGACGAATTTGTTACGGCTGTCAAGGCCATAGCTCCTACCTTTGGGGGGATCAATCTCGAAGATATTAAAGCTCCCGAGTGTTTTGAGATTGAGCGTCGCCTGAAAGAGGAGCTTAAAATCCCTGTAATGCACGACGATCAGCATGGTACGGCTATTATCTCGTCGGCGGCTATGGTCAATGCCCTTGAGATTACGGGCAAAAAGATCGAAGATCTAAAGATTGTGGTCAATGGTGCTGGTGCGGCGGCTATTGCTTCGATCAATTTGTATATTGCATTGGGAGCTAGGCTCGAAAATATCGTAATGTGCGATAGTAAGGGTGTGATTACCAAGCTGCGTCAGGATATTAATGATACGAAGCGTCCTTTTGCTACCTCTCGCACTTTGGGTAGTTTGGCCGAGGCACTAGTTGGTGCTGATATGTTCTTGGGATTGTCGGCGGCCGATATTCTTACCACCGAGATGGTTCAGAGCATGGCACAGGATCCTATTGTTTTTGCTTTGGCTAATCCTAATCCTGAGATTTCGTATGATTTGGCTATGAGCTCACGTGAGGATATTATTTTTGCTACTGGGCGTTCGGATTATCCTAATCAGGTGAACAATGTATTGGGATTCCCTTACATCTTCCGTGGTGCTTTGGATGTTAAGGCAACGCAGATCAACGAGGCTATGAAGATTGCTGCTACCCATGCTTTGGCTGATTTGGCTAAGGAGACAGTTCCTCAGATTGTTGCTGATACCTATCCACATGAGAGTATTGAGTTTTCTCGTGCTTATTTGATCCCTAAGCCTTTGGATCCACGTTTGATTGTTCGTGTATCAATGGCTGTGGCACGTGCGGCTATGGAGTCTGGTGTGGCACGTACTCCGATTGAGGATTGGGATGCTTATGCACAGAAGTTGCTTGAGCGTCATGGTGAGGTGCATTGTGCTCGTTGTGCCAAATAGTGGTATTTATTGAGTTTTAGATAATTTGGGCTTCTGTACTGTTTTTGGTATGGAAGCCCTTTTTGTTGTTTGACGAAGATATGGTATGTTCTCGGACGGCTGTCGGGATTTGCCTCGTAAGCCTTCAGGTTTACGGGGCTCCCGACGGGGGGAGCCGTCTGCCCCGTAGAGATTTGCCTTCGCCAGAAGGGAAATCTCCGCTATCGCAATTGGAAACACCTTCGCTAAAACCGCCTGTCAATATCCGCTACCTTCTTAACCTCAATATTTGCCCTCTCCAACAACATAACACCCTCTTTCGAGTGGTAATCATCACAATAAACCACACGCCGAATACCTGCCTGTATAATCAACTTAGCACACTCAATACAAGGAGAAGCAGTGACATAAAGTGTACTTCCGGCCGAAGATGATTGTGATCGTGCAACCTTAGTAATAGCATTTGCCTCGGCGTGCATAACATAAGGCTTGGTAAGACCCGTAGAGCTATCCTCACAGACGTTCTCAAAACCCGAAGGTGTACCATTATATCCATCCGAAATAATCATCAAATCCTTGACAATCAAAGCCCCAACCTGACGACGTGTGCAATATGAATTTTCAGACCAAATACGTGCCATACGCAAATAGCGCATATCCAACAACTCCTGTTTATGTTCGTGATACCCCATCTTCTATATCAAAATTAAATTGTTTATTCTTCTCTTCGAGAGAGATGCCGCCTCTGTATAATAAAAATACAAAAACGGCATCTCGATCCTATCTAGCTAAATACTATTATGCTCTTTTGCGTTTGCTAATTTGGTTCTTTAGAGCCTCAAGACATAGGTCGACAGCCTCTTCAAATGTGTGAGCACGTTTCTCGGCAACCATATCCTCGCCCGGTACATTGACCTTGAATGTGACTACTTTATTGCCATTCTCGACATCTTTGTCGAGTTTGAGAATTACCTCTGAGTCTATTATGGTGTCGTCGAAGCGAGTAAGTTTCTCGAATTTTGCATTAATAAAAGCGATTAGTTTCTGGTCTGCATCAAATTTTACAGTTTGGATTGTTACGTTCATAGTAGTAAAAGTTTTAAAAAGGTTGAACGATTAATTTAATTTTTCTTTTTGTTGGGGGCTTGGTTTTCGATCTATCATCTCCCCAACCCGATGATATTCTTTTTGCCTACTCTCTCTTTCTCGGTTTACTTTTTTGCTCGTGGATGTGCTTTGTGGTATTCACGTTTGAGATCTTCGATCGAAGTGTGGGTGTAACGTTGTGTTACACTTAGCGAACTATGACCCAATAGCTCTTGCACAACCCTCAAAGAGACATCTTGATTCATTAGGTGTGTCGCAAAACTGTGACGAAGTGAGTGAGGTGTCATCTGTGAGCTGATCCCTAGACGTTTAAACCATTTCTTTATGATATAGTATATCTGATATGGTGTCAACGGCTGAGAATCTTTCGATAAAAATAGGTATTTTTTTTCGGTTTTGCAAATTATGCCTAACTCTTTTTGTATTTTCATCAAATTTTCGATAACCTCTTGGGCTGCACTGGCTAGGGGGATAATTCTTGGCTTGGCTCCTTTTCCTAGGATATGCACTTGAGATTGACCTAGATCCAGTGTTGATTGGGTGATTTGAGCTAGTTCTCCTCGGCGCATTCCTGTGGCGTAGAGTACCACTATTATTGTGTGTTCTAGTTGGGCACGATAATCCTCTGCTGTGATCTCCTTTGGGGGGGTGGGGGCTACTGACTCCTCTAGTAGGGTTTGTGTTTGTTGTTCGCCTAGGTAACGGGGTAGGCTCTTTGCGCACTTTAGTGCCGAAAGCAGTTGTGCGGGATTGGTGGTCACTAGACCACTTCGCAGTAGGTATTTGAAAAACGAACGGATTGTGGCGATATAGCGATTGATACTACTGGGGGTTAATCCCTTTTCGCTTAGATACATTACAAAGGAGCGCAAATCGTTTCTGGTGATTAGTGAACTTTGGATCTCTCCCTCCGTGGTGGTCTCTCTGCTCTGCATTAGGTAGGTATGCAGCGTCGTAAGGTCATGACTATATGCCGTAATGGTGTGTTGCGACGAGCGTTTCTGATCTCGCATATAACCAATATATCTTTCTATATCCTCTAGCATTATATTCGCATTTTAGATTATTACACGAGATGTTGGTCTCTCTGAATGCATCCCCTCGATTAGGGTAACTCTGCATTGAAGACCCACTGTTAAACCATAATCCCTCAAAGATAACTTCTGTGCCGTACCATAACTTGCCCAATGCAGTAGCCGATCAAAGCCAATCGCAAAACGAGAATGCAAAAACGCAAGATCCTCGACCAATGAGTGTCGTGAATCACTCGAAGAGATCAATAACTGTTCCGAATCCAAAAGTTCGAGTACCTCCTCCTTGCTTAACCCATCGAGATCCCTCACCAAGCGCACCTGAGCCGCCAAATCACGATCCTCGACCAAAACAACCTCTACACCTCGCACCTGTGCCGCCCTCAAACCGCAAAAAGCCCGATCACCCAAACAAGGGTCAATCAATCGAGGAGTGAAAACCCCATCATAATATTCGGTCAAAGCCAAAGAGTCTAACCCCGAGGCTCGAACCAGCTCGATACTGACCAATCTCGAAGAGTCGTCAATGGTCAAAACGACATTATCTAAGAACCCACCCCCAGGCAAGAGTGTCGCTCGTGAGGCTATCCGTCTCAAACGCAAAGAAGTCATAAGGCTTAATATAATTAGAGTCAACATCAATACCCGTATGATCTCGCAAATAGATGCGACGTGAAAGCTCCTTCTCGGGCATATAGGTAATCACTATATCTTTGATCCATGAGCTGTCTTTCTCGGGAGGATTGGTCGATTCGATCAACATAAAGCGCAGGGTATCATACCCCGATTTGGTGAAATTGGTATTATAGGTATATTGACGCTCCTTGAAACTACGATGAATCCACGAGGTCAGTTTCTCGGTTTTTAGCCCCGTGTCGCTGGTGTCGCTATCAACGAACGATAGATTCATCTGGCGAAGACCATTCGAGTAGCCACCATGGGTGAGATAGGTGAAACTTATGTGATACCTACCCTCGGCTGCCGAAGGATAGACAAACTCAAACCCCGTCGATTCGATCTTGCCAAAGAGGGTAGTATCGCTTTGGAAAATGGTATCTCGCACATAGTCGGTCACCAAAGAGTCAAAAGATTCCATCTTCAGATAATGGTAGTTCGCCTCGGCGGCTTCGACCGTTATCTCGTTATAGATCTGCGAAAAGATATTCTCTAGGGGGCTACTCTTGCGATTGGCCATTTCAGTGATCGTATATTTTAGATCCTCCATGGTATATCCTGCACGTTCGAGAATCACGGTATAGTAATCCAGAGTATCTACTTTGACGTGGCTGGGTTGAGTCAGTACGGCATTGGTGATTACAGCATCTCTAATAATCTTTTTGAGAGCGGTCTCTTCGATAAATTGCGGCTTATTCGACGAGCAGTTGCTAAAAGCGAGAGCAAACAAAAGTAGAGTAAGTAGGCTTAACAGTGTATGTTTCATTTCTGGTTATCGTGAGTGTGGTATAATGGAGTATGAGTAGTTATTGGAATCGCACTGAGCGAGTTGTTATCAACGAGATCACCCCCCCGAGCATTAGGGCTATTAGGAGTGTTAGTATAAGATCCAGCGGCGATAGTTCGACGGGGTAGGCATCTATTAGCATTGTGCTGCCACCTAGTTTCAGGAGCGAAAATGTGCTTTGAACCCAGACCAGCAGCGATCCAATGATAATTCCCAATAGTGCCCCTGTGGCTGTCACTACCACCCCGATGATAGTGAATATTTGGCGAACGTCAACTGCCGAATAACCCAATTGAGAGAGGGTGCGACTCTGCACCTTCTTCTCGGAGATCATCATGATTAGAGCACCCGAAAGACTGAGCGTAGCAATAGCGCAGATCATTGTTAGGATGGCAAAGATGATCCATCGTTCGATGTTCATTATGCGAAATAGTGCCGCACGTTGTTCTTGGCGTGTGGCTACTGTGTAATTGTCGCCTAGTGCTTTTTCGAGTGATTGCTTCACTCTGTTGGGATCTGCCCCTTCATCGAGCGATAGCTCTAGTGCTGTTATCTCGTTGGACGATCGTCGAAATAGCCGTTGGGCAAAATCCAAACTAGAGAATAGGTAACCCGAATCGGTCTCTTCGTCCATGGTAAAAATGGCTGAGGGTTGCGCCTGTTCTCGACTAATATTTGACCCCAACCCTGCAAGAGGTATTAGTGGCAATATCTTTGACCTAGAACTTATGGCATAGAGTGTCAACCATTGCTTCAACGAGGGATTGACCGAGAGCGAAAAAGCGAGACCCTGCCCCAAAACCAACTGGTCAATATCTCCATGCGAGAGTTGATAACTCCCATGAGTTATACGCCCCGTAATACCCACCACCGAACTATACAATGAATCCACGCCACGAAGCGTTGCCATCTGTTGGCTTCCATGACGATTTTCGAGAAGTACATCACCCTGCAAAACCCGACTAACAACCCCAATTCGAGGCTCCGAGTCAAGTGTAGTCGTGAGTAGTGAATCGCTCGTGAAATATTTCCCTTGGCTCGAAGTGATACGAATCTGGGAGTCGAAATCACGATAAAGAGTATCAATATAACCAATCAATCCTCGCTGAAGAGAGACCACCAAAATCGTCGAAGCAACAGTTGCCGAAATAGCAAAAAGCACAACCAAAGAGATCAAATTCACAACCGAATGCGATTTGCGACTTCTAAGGTATCTTATGGCAATCTCTAGCTTTAACATTTATGATCGTGTGATGTGTATTTCTCGGGGGGGGTAATATGAAGCCGAAGAACTATTTGATTAGGCGTTCGATCTTTTCGACATACTCCATCGAGTCGTCAATACGGAAAGACAATTCAGGGACAATACGTAGCTGTTTGCCAACACGTACGCCCAACGCACCTCGGATCATAGAACTGCCCTCTTTGAGTTTTTGCTCGATCATAGGGGCTTTGTCAAAAGGAAATACACTGACATAGACCTTAGCAAACGAAAGGTCAGGGCTTACTCGCACCTTGGTAACACTAACCAAAGCCCCCGATACCTTATCCGAAGCTTCACGCAGAAATATATCGGCTATGTCACGTTTGATTAATGATGCTATTTTTTGTTGACGGGTTGTTTCTTGTTGTTGCATTTTATTATTCTTTAGGGGACTTCTAAAAATTGATTTGGATGGATTTGGGATGAGATTTTGAGGCTATTTTTTGCCGCCTTCATGGGAGTATAGCCCCGCTATACGACTATGAAAAGGTGAAAAAGAGACCAAAATATCGCCCAAAGGCATTCAAAACGACTTTTATTCGTCCATTTATGTGTTATTATTTTTATGAGGGTCAATTTTTAGAAGTCCCCTTTAGTATTTTTATCGTTATTTACAGTTCTAAATTTCCACGCCAAGGTAAGCCCAATATTGATCTGATCTACTGGCGAACGGAAAGGGTTAGAGGCATATTTTGTTACACTCTTGAATGTATCCGAAAGTGTGATATTATATCTGAAATCCAACCCCAAGAGCACCTTCTCGGTCAGCGCAATCGAAAGCCCTGCCCCCACCGCCAAACCATATTCCATACGGTTGTCACGCAACATATCATACTCATACTCACCCTCGGTTATTGTCTGGTTGTCCTCTTCATAGTAGGTGCGGTAGCTGCTCTGCATAGCATAGCTAAAGAAAGGCCCAGCATTGAGATAAAATCGAGACCCATTCTTCGACAAAGGCAAATAAGGCTGCCAAGGGATCGAGATCATAATGGTCGAATAGCGGCGAGAAGAGATAATCCCCGACTCGTTATAGGTCTCATATTGATAACCCTTTTCGAGATATTCGATATTCGCCTCGATACACCCCACATATTTCTGCGAAGGAATATCAAAACGATACAGAAGACCGATATTCATCAATCCCATATAATACGAAGTGTTGTAGGCAGGTTCAAAACGAACAGTCCCCATGCCATAGCCACCACGCACACCAATATAGTGGTCGATGGTCACAGGTGCCCATGCCTCCATGACGGTTTGGTTGGGTGGTTCGATGGGCTGTTGCCAACTTTTGAGCTTCTTTTCTTTCTTTTTGGTATCCACTAGCTCTGTGATCTCTTGCGAGAGAGCTGTGCTACTCACCAAAAACAGCAGAAGTGTGGTTAATACTCTTTTGATTCTCATTGTCTGTTTTGCGCTTTGTGTTATCACTTGGTGATCTGCTTAATTGTTGAATAGCTCTGATAGATCTATCTCGATGGGCAGTTCCCAGTTTTCTTTACTTATCACCTCTTTTGAGTTGTTCAGAGTCCATATCCGCACTCTTTCGGCGTGTCTTCGATCGGTGAGTGATCCGGTATCCCAGACTCCATTTTGGTTTTTGTCTTCGATTATTCGGATGTTGTAGTTCCCTGCCTTTACATACTCCAAACGGATCTCTTCGTCGCCAGGAGTATAGAAGCTTTGACTTATTGGTGGGGTCTCCTTCTTGGCATTTGGTTTTATCAGTTGAATGATATACGACACGTCCGACCTCTGAAGCGAATCGGCGGTCACTTGATAGATCAGTGTCCCGTATTTTTCGGGCGAGGCAACCGTGAATTTCGATCGTAGGGTGTCGTTTGATTCAAACGCCATATTCTCTATACCCCCTTTTAGTATCTCTAGTTCGTACAGCTCTCCCGAGATCCACTCTCGACGCAGGTGCCAACGTGTTGGAACCAGCGAGTCTTGTTCGAGCGTAAATGGAGCATCTATTGCCTCGGTGGCTTGACTTTCGGCTATTTTGCGCCCTCCCACTTGCTCCTGTTCGACAGGTGTCACCCTCAGCGAAATGCTATCTTTGTCCATTCGGCGAAGTGGATATTGGAAGTCGAAAATCAGATCGGTGAGTGGAATAAATTCATTCGATGAGTTTACGGTAATCGAGAATGGATTCTTGGTGGGTTTTGCATTTTTGATCGAGTCGGCTCTCTTTTTTTCTGTTTTGATCGAGTCGGCAACAAACGCTTTACGCTTTCTGAGGCTATCCATTTCGGTTTTACCTCTTTTGGCTAACCTTGCTGCTCGTTTTGCCTCTTTGAGATCTTTCCACTGCTGATAGGCAACCATACGTGCCGAATCTTCGGGCGACATTTTGTAGGCGGCAGCTCCTGCTTTGGCATACGAGAAGCTAATCTTTTCGGAGTGAGAGTATGATTGCCACACGGAATCTTGACGCTCGTAGGTGATATTTGCTTCGATCTGAGCTGGAAGACTATCCATCTGCTGTTTGGTCTGGGGCATCAACCATATTGTTAGTGAATCTCGGGTTGGATTCCATTTTGGCAATACGATCTCTGAGCTGATATTTAGAAACTCCAAAGAGTCGACCACAGCATTCTGGGCGTTGAATAGTATCTGCATTTTCAGTGCTTCGGTTCGTGTGCTTTCGAGGATTGTTTGACGACGAGGCGGATCTTCGACAAACATCTCGAAATGTATCTGAGGGTTCATTATATCCCATCTGCGCTTGGTCGAGTCATAGCTCAACATCACATCGTCCATCAGGGCAGGGTTGAACGTGCCGTCCAAGAAACCCACAAGGTCGGTTCCTGCTTCGTATTTCTGGTTTGCATTCTGATCCGAGAGTGCATAGATACGATAATCTTTTTCTTTGAGAATATCGGCAACAAAGAGTCCCATACTATCGGAGCGAACCATCACCTGCGCCAGAGAATTTTGCAGTGTAGAGTCTTGCTCTAGGGAGTCCGCCACAGGGTCAAAGAAGAGAATATAACTGTTCATTATGGTATCTTTGGTCAGGGCATCGGTTGTCTGACCCACCATAAATAGCGAGTCGATATAATCTCCAGTTGAGAAGATAAAATGGAAGTCACGCAGCTTATTCCCCTCGTTATTATCGGCTATTGCATTGCCAAAGTCGAGTCGATAGGTTGTCTCGGGCATCAGCGTATCGGTGATGTCGACTATGATTGATTTGTTTTTGGCCGTTAGTGTTGGCTTGGTTGCCATGGGTGGCGATATAAAAAATTCTGTGCTTTGATCTTTTAGTTGCACATATTCGTCGAACACCAATATCACTTTTTTGCCGTCGTAGTTTGTGGTATAGGGTGCAGGACCCGATCCCACTAGCACGGGAGCCAATGAGTCACGTGGCCCACCCGATGGCGATGAGACAGTTGCACACCCAAACATAAAGCATAGTAGGGTGGTGATGATGGCTATGGGATATATATTTTCTTTTGACATTTTCATTTGCTCTGTTCTGAATTTTCTGGAAGAACTATTTAAACCTACAAAGTTACGAAAACTTTGGTTATATTTGCACAATAAACGTTACTTCTATGGCACATATTACTATATACACCGATGGTTCGGCACTTGGCAACCCAGGGGCAGGGGGTTATGGTGTTGTTTTGATCTCGGGGGTTCATCGTCGGTAGATCTCTGGTGGGTATAGACTT
>JAWXTL010000038.1:0-10580 GCA_044433565.1 Rikenellaceae bacterium
ACGGGGCGGACGGCTCCCCCCGTCGGGAGCCCCGTACTACTTTCGTAGCACGGGACACACCGACAGCCGCCCGAGAACTATCCATTCTCTCAGAATAGGAATGTGTTTCGATGCGGTAAACATTATCGAAAGACCATTGCAAAACGCAAGTTTTGCTTTGCTTACACAGAGCGTTGATAGGTGGATGAGATTTTGAAGATGGCGTAGGGGGATCTGAAGGAGCATACTTTAGGTATGTGACTGAAGAGCACACTACGTTATCTTTAAAATATCGCCGCCTTGCAACGGTCTCATCGAGGCAATAAACCATCAATACCTGCACAGAACAAAGAAAAATCATACTTCACAGGATCCAAAGGATCAAACTCCCGAAGAACAGAAGTAACCATCTCGACCGAACGCCAATCATTAGCCCGACGATCCAAAAGACCCAAAGCCCGAGAAGTATTACCACTATGAATATCCAAAGGCAAATATAAAGCCGACATAGGAATACGATCAGCCCAAATCCCCAAATCTACACCACCACCATCACGTCGAACCATCCACTTGAGAAACATACAAAGTCGCTTACAAGCTGCCCCCTTGTCGATACTACTCAAATGACGAGTAGTGCGAGAGGTGGCAGTATCGTCAAAAAAGAGACGATAAAACTCCGAAAAAACAACACGCAAATCACCCGTAGCCAAATAACGATCGCCAAAAAAGCCACCCAACCCCCCATGATTAAGATAAATGCGACGAAGTGCCAAAACAAAATATCGAAGATCTATATGGTTGAACGTGCGATGAACAAAACCCTGCAAATCATCCAAATCACCATCCGTAGCATTCATAACAAACTCAAAAGGAGCCTGTCCCATAATGTTCATCATCCGATGGGCATTGCGCACAATCATCTTGCGATTGCCCCAAGCAATTGTAGAACTAAGAAATCCTGCAATCTCAATATCCTCATCTCTCTCAAAGAGATGAGGCACCGAAATAGGATCATGCTCAATAAAATCAGCCCGATTATAACGATAAAACAATTCGTCAAGATACTCCTTGACCTCAGAGAGAGACTCTATTTGCATATCCTACCATCTTTTAGTGTTATCATTCGATCGGCCGCTTCGGCCAATAGCTGATCGTGAGTGACAATAACAAACGCAGTACCACTCTGCTCTCTGACCGAATAGATCAACTGATGCAGCTCCTCACGATTACGAGAGTCAAGATTACCACTAGGTTCATCGGCAAAGATCACCTTTGGGCGGTTAATCAACGCACGAGCAATAGCCACACGTTGCTGTTCGCCACCCGAGAGAGTCGATGGCTTATGCGAGGCACGATCCATAAGGTTGACCATCTTGAGTAGTTCGGTCGCTTGGGCTTTTGCCTCCCCACGAGAGAGTCCACCAATAAGAGCAGGGATCATCACGTTCTCGAGTGCCGAAAACTCCGGCAAAAGGTGGTGAAATTGAAACACAAAGCCAATCTTCTGATTGCGAACCCGAGCCAATTGGCTCTTATCAAGAGTAGTGAGATTCACCCCTTCGAGTATGACCTCACCCCGATCGGCAGCCAAAAGCGTACCCATAATTTGCAGCAAAGTAGTCTTACCAGCTCCACTACTACCAACAATAGATATAATCTCGCTCTGCGAAACACAAAGATCAACACCCTGTATAACAGCGAGATCACCAAAATTCTTATAAATACCTCTACATTCTAACATAGCCGCAAGATAACTGGGTGATATTTAATCAGTGATAAGATCACGACGGATCAACTGCACCACATTCTCGACATGGTGAGTATGAGGGAACATATCCACAGGCTGAACCTTGCAGACCACATACGTCGAGTCGAAAATGGCAAGGTCACGAGCCTGAGTAGCTGGATTACAGCTCACATAGACAATACGATCGGGAGCAGCCGCAAGGATCACATCAGCCACATCTTGGTGGATACCAGCACGTGGAGGATCGAGGATCACAACATCGGGATGACCATTCTTTTCGACAAATTCGCCCGTAAGAACATCTTTCATATCTCCTGCATAGAAAACAGTATTGGCAATACCATTGATCTGCGAATTGATACGTGCATCGACAATAGCCTCTTCGACATACTCGACACCCACAACCTTAGCGGCTTGATGAGCCACAAAGTTAGCAATCGTACCCGTTCCGGTATAGAGGTCATAGACCACCTCAGCTCCCGTAAGCTGGGCGAAGTCACGTGTTACTTTATAGAGTTCATAAGCTTGTTCGGAGTTGGTCTGATAGAATGACTTAGGATTGATTCGGAATGTTAGCCCCTCCATCTGCTCCTCGATATAAGGCATTCCGCTATAATGAATCACCGTCTGGTCGCCCAAAGAGTCATTTAGTTTGGTGTTGACCACATATCCTAGGCAGGTGATCTCTGGGAATTGAGACTTCAAAGCCTCCATAAGTCCCATGCGTTCTGCCTCCATATCCAGAGCAAAGACCACAACGACCATAACCTGTCCGGTGGTCGAGGTTCGTATCATTAGGTTACGCATCAACCCCTCGTGGGTGCGAAGATCGTAGAACGAAAGTTCATTGGTAAGGCAATACTCACGAACAAAATTACGAATAGCATTCGATGGTTCGCTTTGCAGATAACATTTATCAATATCAAGAATCTTATCGAACATACCTGGGATATGGAATCCCAAAGCCCCCGTACGCTCAATATCGGCATCACCAGCCGCCTGAAGCTCCGAGCGAGAGATCCAACGCTTGTTCGAAAAGGTAAATTCAAGTTTATTGCGATAATACTGTGTCTTCTTGGAACCAACAATAGGCATAATCTGAGGTATCTCGACTCCCCCAATACGACTCAACTGATCGAAGACCTGCTTCTCTTTGAAACGCAATTGCTCGGAATAAGGAAGAGGCTGCCATTTGCAACCACCACACTCACCCGAATAGGGGCAAAATGGCTCAACACGCAAAGGAGACAGTGTGATATATTCGGTCACATATCCCTCCATAAAACGTTTACGTTTATTATTGATCTGTACATTGACCACATCACCGGGGATTGTATTGGGTACAAAAACCACCATATCATCTACCTTACCAATCGCCTTACCCTCGGCTGCCACATCAATAATTGATAATGATTCGAGGTGTGGGTATTTCGATCTTCTTCTTGCCATTTCTTAAATTTATTTTATTTTGTGTGTCTATTGTCAAAGCCCAACAAGGGGATTTTGCACAAAAGTAATAGATTTTATCCAGACTTTGGGTATTGCGGTCGGTTTTGTGGGGCAGGATGGCTGTAATATTAAAATAAAACGAAAAAAACACAGGTTTTATCCACTTCTGAGTATATCGTAGGGCACTTTTTCCCGAAAATGTTTATACCTTTGCGGACAGAACAATTGATAAAACTTTTTTTTGACAATGATACAACTTGCTAAATTGCAATTCAACCCCTATGGCGAGAATACTTATTTGCTTTTCGACGAAACCAAACAGGCGATAATAATAGATTGTGGTACTTCGAGCGAGGCGGAATTTTTGCGTCTGGTTGATTTTGTCGAGAAGAATCAATTGCAGCCCATAATGGTAGTGGCAACGCACGGTCATATTGACCATATTTGTGGGATCTATGATTGTGTCGAGAAGTGGGCGATTCCGTTTGCTATGCACTCTGCCGATCAGCCATTTTTGGATTGTGCAATTGAGTATGGTGCGACCTTGGGCTTTAAGCTCAATGGAGTGCCACGGGTAGATATTGATCTGGCACAGCAGAAAACCATAGCTTTGGGCAATCACACTATCGAGGTTGTCGCCACACCAGGGCACTCGCTAGGTGGTGTCTGTTTGCACGTTCCATCACAGAAACTGCTGATCTCGGGCGATACCCTTTTTGCAGGGAGCATCGGACGTACCGATCTTGCAGGGGGTGATTACAATCAATTGATGCACTCGATTATCAATGAATTACTTGTACTGGATGGAGCAACCAAGGTTTTTCCGGGTCATGCTAGTGACACTTCGATTGGTCAAGAGGGACTTTATAACCCTTTTATCACCGATGTGATGCAGGGTGAGTTTAAATATGAATAGATTTTTTTTGAGAAGAAGTGAGAATAGATATTATTACGTTGCATCCTTCGCTTTTTGATGGTGCTTTTAGCGAGTCGATTATTCGTCGTGCCCAAGACAAGGGGTTGGCGGAGATTCATATCCATAACCTTCGTGATTGGACTTCGGATCCACGTCGCACGGTGGACGATTACCCTTATGGGGGCGAGGCTGGTATGGTTATGTTGATTGAGCCTATTTTCAAATGTATCAATGAGCTAAAGTCCCAGCGCACCTATGATGAGGTGATCTATACTTCGCCCGATGGGATTGTCCATAATCAGGGCGAGGCGAACCATCTATCGACTATGGAGAATATTATTATTCTGTGTGGGCACTACAAGGGGGTCGATCATCGTGTGCGGGAACATTTGATTACTCGTGAAATCTCGATTGGTGATTATGTTCTTACGGGTGGTGAGTTGGCCGCTTCGGTGATTGTCGATTCGATCGTGAGGATTATCCCAGGTGCTATTGGTGACGAGGCTTCGGCACTGACCGACTCTTTCCAAGATGACCTTCTTTCGCACCCGATCTATACCCGTCCAGCCGAGTTTAATGGTTGGCGAGTTCCTGATATTTTGCTCTCGGGCAATTTTGCTGAGATTGATAGGTGGCGAGAAGATCAAGCCTATCAACGCACCCTTGAATTGCGTCCCGATTTGCTCGACAAATAAGTTTTTTCACCTTTCTAAAACCCAAGCCCTACTTTGAGATATTATATTATTGCAGGAGAACCCTCTGGAGACCTTCATGGTTCTAACCTAATCCGTGGCATACTGGAAGCTGACCCACAGGTCGAAATTCGCTTTTGGGGTGGCGATCTTATGAGTGAGGCGGCAGGTGAATCGGGGACTTTGGTGCGCCACTACAAAGAAGAATCGGTGATGGGTTTTATCGAAGTGGTGATGAAATTGCGCAAGATCACCCGTTCGATGAACTTCTGCCGTGAGGATATTGCTGAGTTTGCACCCGATGTTTTGATCTTGATCGACTATGCTGGTTTTAACCTCCGCATGGCGAAATTTGCTCGTTCTCGTGGGATCAAGACATTCTATTATATTGCCCCTAAGGTTTGGGCATGGAAAGAGAGTCGAGTCAAGAAGATTCAGGCTTCGGTCGATAAACTTTTTGTTATTTTCCCTTTCGAGGTTGACTATTTCTCACGTTTTGGGATTGATGTCTATTATGGAGGTAACCCTTTGATGGATAGCATTGCTCAGAATCGTGTCCAGTGCAGTGAGGAGGAGTTCCGCCGCCGACATAATATTCCGATGGATCGGCAGATTGTGGCTTTGGTGGCAGGGTCTCGTCGTAGTGAAATCGAGAATAACTTGCCTACGATGGTCTCTATCGCACGGGAGCGCAGGGATCTTCACTTTGTAATTACGGGGGTCGATTGGTTGCCCGAGGAGTTGTACCGCAAGATTGTGGGCGACACTCCAAATATTACACTGGTCGTTGGAGAGACCACCCCTACTCTACTCAACAGCCAAGCAGCTCTAGTAACTTCGGGTACAGCAACCCTCGAAACCGCCCTAATGGGTGTGCCACAAGTGGTCTGCTATATCGGTCTGCCAATCTCGATATGGATTGGTCGTCGGGTTGTGAAACTCAAATGGATCTCGCTGGTCAATATAGTGATGAATCGAGAGGTGGTGAGCGAACTAATCCAGAAAGATTTCAACACCCAAGATACACTAGCCCACTTAGAGTCTATTTTGCCCAATGGTGAGAGACACGATCAGATAATAAAAGATTATAAAGAGCTACGAGAAAAGATCGGAGACCAAGGAGCTTCGTCTCGTGTGGCTCACGAAATGGTTAAAACCCTAAAAGAAAAGAGATGAAAATAATTTGCATCGGTATGAACTACCGTGAACATATCAAAGAGCTGCAATCTGCCGAACCTAGTGTACCTGTTTTCTTTTTGAAACCCGATACTGCTCTTTTGCGCAATAATGATCCCTTTTTTATTCCTGATTTTTCGGATGATCTGCATTATGAGTGCGAGGTGGTCATCAAGATCCATAAGATGTGCAAGGCTATTGAGCCTCGCTTTGCCTCTCGTTATTATAACGAGGTGGGGCTGGGGATTGACTTTACGGCTCGTGATCTTCAGCGCAAATGCCGTCAGGAGGGTCTGCCATGGGAGATCTGCAAAGCGTTTGACAAGTCGGCTGCCCTGTCGCCACGCTTTATTTCGTTGGACGAACTAGGCGGTGACCCCCAGAATCTAAACTTTGAACTAAAAATAAACGGAGAGACCCGCCAAAGTGCTTCGACCCGTGATATGATATTTACCGTAGACCAGATAATCTCGTATGTGTCGCAATTTATGACACTCAAGATCGGAGATCTAATCTACACAGGAACACCCGTAGGTGTGGGAGCTGTCAAGATCGGCGACCACCTTTGTGCCACACTAGAGAATGAAACACTACTCAATTTTGACATAAAATAAAACCCTTGCACCATCATGCTGTTACACGAACAACTAAAAAGTTACAACCTTATTCTTGCTTCACTTTCGCCTCGTCGCAAAGAACTATTAGAGAGACTCGATCTCGAATTTACAGTCTCTAAACCTTATAACGTCGAGGAGATACCGCTCTCTTATCTCGCATATAATGATATTCCTGAGGATATATCCATGACAAAATCTATGGGTTATCCGTTCCCTCTTGCCGATAATGATATTTTGATCACTGCCGATACTTTGGTCTTTATGGATGGTGAGATTGTAGGTAAGCCAGTTCCAGGTCATGCCGAAGATCCTTTGAAATTCTTGGCTGGTCGTGACCACGAGGTTATCACGGGTGTTGTTTTGCGTACCAATCGCAAGACTATTTCGTTTAGCGATTCGACGATTGTTAGTTGCGAAGCACTCGATCAAGAGGAGTTGGACTACTATATCGAGAAATACAAGCCCTATGACAAAGCTGGAGCTTATGGTATTCAAGACTGGATTGGATGTGCTGGGGTGCGTTCGATCACAGGCTCTTACTATAATGTGATGGGACTTCCGTTGCATAAAGTCTATAAAGAACTAAAAAATATTATAAAATGAAAATTCTAAAAACAGTTATTGCACTCTCTCTGCTTTTGGGAGGTGTATCAGATGCCCTCTCTCAGGGGATGTGGCTTCCTAGCCTTGTGGGCAAAGAACGTATCAAAGATATGCAGCAGAAGGGTCTGAAACTTTCGGCTAAGGATCTTTATGATATTAATAATTCGAGCCTCAAAGATGCTATCGTTAGCTTCAATGGTGGCTGTACCGGAGAGTTGATCTCGAACGAAGGGCTACTGATTACCAATCACCACTGTGGTTATGGTCAGATCCAGTCGCATTCGACCATCGAGCACGACTACCTAACCAATGGTTTTGTGGCGGCCGATCGCTCCCAAGAACTTGCGAACGAAGGGTTGAAGGTTCATTTCTTGCAGCAGATGAGCGATGTTACCAAAGAGGTGATGAAGGGTACGAAGAATGTGACCGACAAAGTCGAAAAAGATTCTATCATCAACCACAATATCAAAGCGTTGATTGCCCAGAATGCCAATCCCGAAAAATCTATCTGGGCACGTGTTGAGCCATTGTACTATGGTAATGAGTATTATATGTTTGTCTACCAGAGCTATCTGGATGTTCGCTTGGTGATGGCTCCTGCCTCGTCGATCGGAAAATTTGGTGGCGACACCGACAACTGGATGTGGCCTCGTCACACGGGTGACTTCTCTATGTTCCGTATCTATGCCAATGCCGATAACGAACCTGCGGCTTACTCGCCCGACAATGTTCCTTACACTCCTAAACGTTCGTTTGTGATCTCACGCAAGGGAGTCCAAGAGGATGATTTCACTTTTGTTTATGGTTTCCCAGGTCGCACACAGCAATACTTGCATTCGGCAGCAATTGACTATATCACCGAATATGGCAATCCCGTAAAGATCGGTTTGCGTACCAAACGCCTTGAGATTATGAATGCTGCACAAGCGGCAGACCCAGCGGTTCGTATCAAATATGCCTCTAAGAATGCTTCGGTCTCGAATGCTTGGAAAAAATGGCAAGGCGAACTCCTAGGGTTGAAACGTCTGAAAACAGCCGACAAAAAAGTTGAGCTCGAAAAAGAGTTCGATGCTTGGGCTTCAAACAAAGCAGAGTACAAAGGGTTGATCGCCCAATTCCAAGAGCTTTACGATCAGCTCGAAGAGTATGCTCTAGCGGTGGATTACTACACCGAATCGGCAATGGTAATGGAGTTCCGCACATTGGCCGCTCAATACCAAAAAGAGGGAGCAAAGGTCAATTATGCCGCTTTCTTCAAAAACTATGAGCGTTCGATCGACAGCACCACTTCTGACTTTTTGTTCAAGGAGTTTGTCGCAAATGTACCCTCTAAATTCCGCCCCGAGGGTTATGACGATGCACAGGCGGTGATTAAAGATATTTTCGAGAACTCGATTTTTGTTGATAGCACAAAACTCCGACAGGCAACCCGTGAGCAGATCACCACGGATCCAGCCTTTAAGCTTTCGGTTGCACTTAGCCAGAAGATGGCAGAGGTAGTTGCGCCATACACTCAGATCAACAAGCAGATCACAGAGCTATATTCGAGCTATATGCGTGGTATTATGGAGCTTCGTCCCGACTATCCTTATTTCCCAGATGCCAACTCAACGTTGCGCATTGCATACGGTAAGGTTCAGGGTTATGCACCACGTGATGCTGTCTACTACACTCCAGTTTCGACACTCAAAGGGGTGATGCAGAAGGACAATCCAGATATTTACGACTATGACGTTCCTCAAAAGCTACGTGATGTATATGCTTCGGGTGAGTTTGGTGATTATGCTACTGTTGGTGGCGAAGTACCAGTGGCGTTTATTGCTACCAACCACACCAGTGGTGGTAACTCAGGAAGTCCGGTGTTGAATGCCAACGGCGAATTGATCGGTGTGAACTTCGACCGTGTTTGGGAGGGAACTATGAGTGATTTGGAATTTGACCCAGAGGTTTGTCGTAATATCTCGTTGGATATTCGTTATGTACTGTTTAACCTTGAGGTGCTTTATGGTGCAGGATATTTGCTCGATGAGATGAATTTTGCAGACTAAGATAGAGTCTCTATAAGATAATAGATATGCCCATCAGTTACCGATAAGGTGACTGATGGGCATATTTTATTGGACAACATTTTAGGAAATGTGGAGTGTTCTCGGACGGCTGTCGGTGTGGCTCGTAAGCCTTTAGGTTTACGGGGCTCCCGACGGGGGGAGCCGTCCGCCCCGTAGAGATTTCCCTTCTGGTGAAGGCAAATCTCCGCTGTCGCAATTCGGATGATTCTACCTCGAAGATATGGATTGTTCTGGGACACTCGGGTATTTTCTGGGACTCTTGCTGGGTCTTGTGCTATGAAATAGTGCAGGGCTCACGAGGGGGGCAGTCTGCCCCGTAGATTTTTCTTGCGGAAAGTCTCGCTGTCGCAATTGGAAATATCATAAAAAAAGGAGCGGTGCACCCTCCCAAAATGAGAAAAATACACCGCCCCTCGACAATAAAAAACGAAATTTATTTATATCCTACTGACCATCAATGCGAGACAAAGCATAAGCATAAGCCCCAATAGAAATAGCCTTAGAAGTGCCAATCTGAGAAAATCCAAAGCCCACACGTGACATAGGATCATAAGTGACATGTTTGCTAGTGCCTGGAACAGCAATCTGACGTACCTCACCCTTAACAAACTCCGAAACCTGTGACGAATCATCCAAATTAAACATCTTCTGTGTCAAACGAGGATAACTATCACCACGGAAATTAGAAAAACGAGTGTTAATCTCCTCTAACATAGCAGGAACAAAAAGCTCCTTTGCACCCGAAACACCACCACCAATAACAGTAGGGCAATCAAACAAAGTGGTAATATTACAAATCAAATCGCCAAGAGCACGTCCCATAGAACGGAAAGCCTCAAGTGCCGCCTCACGATCACCCTCTTTCTCTCCCATGCCAATATCATAAATATCCTTAGGGGTTGGAGCTTGTTCGATAGGAAGCCCAACCTTTTCGGCATAAATACGCTTAACGGCACGAATAGAAATATTCTCTTCGATATTGATAGAATCAGAGTAACGCTGACTAAGCAACCAAACCTCAGCACCCGAACAGTTATCCCCCTCGAAAAGTTTACCATTGACAACCAAACCACCACCGCAACCAGTGCCAAGTGTCAAACCAATAAGATTTTTGAAACGCTTAGGAGATCCTGCCGCTTCGAGCTGACCATTGACCCAAGGCAAGAAACCGGCTATCGACTCACCATAGGCATACAGGTCACCATCGTTATTGACAAAAACAGGAATATTAAATTCATCTTCGAGCATAGGGCCAAGAGCTATACCACCACGAAAAGCTGGAAGGTTGCCCAGATCACCAATAATACCATTAGCATAATCGGCCGGGCCTGG
>JAWXTL010000039.1:0-10573 GCA_044433565.1 Rikenellaceae bacterium
AATGCGGTAGCCAGACTTTTCTGTAAGAAAAGTCAGCAGGGCGGACGCTCCCCCACGGGAGCCCTGCACTTCTATCGAAGCACAGGTCGCCCGAGCGTCCGAGAACATTCCATATCTTCGTGAGTAGACTCTTTTCAATCTTCCGACCACCCTGGAGCCGTCCGCCCCGTAGAGATTTTACCGTACGGTAAAATCTCCGCTACCGCAATTGAAAAGATTATGGATTGTTCTGGGGCGTTCGGGTATTTTCTGGGACTCTTGCTGGGTCATCTATTACGAAGTAGTGCAGGGTTCCCCTAATATGCTGACTTTTCTGGCGGAAATTCTCGCTGTCGCAATTGGAAATTCCTCGAATTAGAACTAAATTGTGAAAATGCTTTGCGCCCCCCCCCGAAATCTTCCGACTAGCTTTGCGCTCTCTGCCTCTGCAAAAGGTGCAAAACTTTCGTTTTGCAATTGTCTTATATGTATATCCAACGAAATTTAGTATCTTTGTGAGTTGTTAATAGTATAACTATGATTAAGAAACAGAATATAGCGATCCTTGGCTCTACGGGTTCGATTGGAACTCAGACCCTTGATGTTGTTCGTTCATACCCAGAACTTTTTGAGGTTGAGATGCTTACGGCTCATTCTAATTATGAGTTGTTGGCTCGTCAGGCGGTTGAGTTTCAGCCTTCGACGGTGATTATTACCGATGCGAGATACTATGATAAGCTCAAAACACTCTTACAGGATCAGCCCGTTAAGGTCTATTCGGGAGCTGGGGCTGTCGAGCAGGAGGTGCGCAACGAAAATATTGATACTGTCGTTACGGCTGTAACGGGTTTTTCGGGGCTTCTGCCCACGGTGGCGGCTATCGAGTCGGGTAAGAAGATTGCCTTGGCAAACAAAGAGACTCTGGTTGTGGCTGGTGATTTGATTATCCCTATGGCACAGCGTTTTGGTGCTCCTATTATCCCTGTTGATTCGGAGCATTCGGCTATTTTCCAATCTTTGGTGGGCGAGCGTTCTCCTATCAGGCGTGTTGTTATTACTGCTTCGGGGGGTGCTCTTCGGGATATGGATCTCGATCGGATGCACTGTGCTACGGTCGATCAGGTGTTGAACCATCCAAATTGGAGTATGGGAGCTAAGATTACGGTCGATTCGGCTACGATGCTCAACAAAGGTTTTGAGGTGATCGAGGCGGCTCATCTTTTTGGCCTTTCGCAGTCGCAGATTGATGTTGTGGTTCATCCTGAGTCGATTATCCATTCGATGGTCGAATTTGAGGATGGGGCTTTCAAGGCTCAGTTGGGTACTCCTGATATGCGACTTCCTATTCAATATGCACTGACTTTTCCGGAGCGTATGGCTATTAAGGGTTCTCAGTACTACAATCCACTTGGCAATCTGACTTTCAAGGAGGTCGATCCTCAGCGATACCCTTGTCTGGATCTGGCATATCGTGCCATGAGCGGAGGGGGTGTAATGCCTACGGTGCTCAATGCCGCAGGTGAAATAGCCGTCAGCAAATTCTTGAAGCAAGAAATAAATTATGCACAAATACCAACGCTGATCGAAAAAGCGTTAAATATAATCAATAATCAACCCATAGAATCAATCGAGCAGATAGTCGAGATTGATAAACAAACAAGAAAACTATAAAAAAACAATGGAAACAATAGTAAAAATCGTTCAACTAATATTAAGCCTCTCGTTGCTTGTGATTATTCATGAGTTTGGTCACTTCATCTTTGCTAAGATATTCAAATGTAGAGTAGAGAAGTTCTACCTCTTTTTTGACTATAAATATTCGATCTTCAAACGCAATTTCCGTGGTACGGAGTTTGGTATTGGCTGGATTCCTTTTGGCGGTTATGTCAAGATTTCGGGTATGGTCGATGAGTCGATGGACAAGAAGCAGTTGGCAGAAGCCCCAAAAGAGTGGGAATTTCGTGCAAAACCAGCTTGGCAGCGTATGTTTATTATTATTGGTGGGGTGATGATGAATGTTATCCTTGCTGTGGTGATCTATATCTGTATGACTTGGGCTTGGGGCGATCAGTATGTTAAGACTTCGGATATTCCTAATGGTTACACCTATTCGGAGGTGGCTAAGGATATGGGTTTTCGCAATGGTGATAAGATCCTTTCGGTCGATGGCGCAGTGATTGAAAACTATGCGGCTATTGCTCCGGCTATTATTTTTGCTGATAATCGTGTTGTCGAAGTGGAGCGAGAGGGTGTTAAACAGACTATTACTGTTTCGGATAGTATGATTAAGCGTATGCTCAAAGATCCTTTGTTCCTTTCGTTGCGACTCCCGGCTCGTGTGGTCTATGTCGACGAAGGGTCGGCTGCCGAGGAGGCTCTTTTTGCTGTGGGCGATCAGATTATCAGTTTGAATGGCTCTTCGATCGAATTTATCGACCAGTTTACTGATGGTCTGGCACAACGTTCCTCTGATAGTATTTGCGTTGGTGTGATGCGTGGAGCTGATACGGTGATGCTTTCGGCTGTGGTGAATGGTCAAGGTAAAATAGGCGTTGGATTCGATGGTAATATCGAGGGGCTATATCCTATTTCGATGAAAGAGTACACTTTGTGGGAGGCAATCCCCGAGGGTATTTCACGTGGCTATAATAAGATTGGCGAATATATCCAACAGCTAAAACTGATCTTCAATCCCGAAACCGAGGCGTACAAAGAGGTGGGTGGTTTTATTGCTATGGGCAAGATCTTCCCTTCGTCTTGGAACTGGGTCTATTTCTGGAATATCACCGCACTGCTTTCGATTATGTTGGCGGTGATGAATATCCTTCCGATCCCAGGTCTGGATGGCGGTCACTTGATCTTTATCCTCTATGAGATGATTACTCGTCGTGCTCCTAGTCAGAAATTTATGGAGTATGCCCAATATGCCGGATTTATCATTATCATCGCTCTTGTGGTGGTGGTCAATGCTAGTGACCTCTTTAAGTTGTTGTTCTAACACCCCTAAGAAGAGTAAAGCAAGAAACAAAACTATTACAAATATAAACGCCCAAAACCAAATGAAAAAAAATCTAAAACACAGTCTGCTACTTGCAGCTATTACCCTTGCCTTTGGATGTGGATCTTCCACTCAAACTATTGATAGCGATAGGGTTGTTGTCGTACCCGAGCCTCTGAAGATGGATCTCACGGGTGAGTGTATCGAGGTGACTTCGTTCTATTGCGATCGAGCCGATACCGCACTACTTGGTAGTGTCGACTATATGAACGAATTTATGAAGATGCCACTCGATGGAATGGGTGTTGCTGTCAAGGTGGGGTTTGACTCTACTTTGAAAGAGGAGGCATACAAGATCGTAAGTTCTGTTGATGGCGGAGTGACTGTGTTGGGTGGTGGTTTGAGCGGTGCTCAATATGGTATGGTTACCGTAGCTCAACTTTCGGGCAAAGGTCACTGTATTCCAACGGGGACGATCTATGACGAACCTCGCTTTGCTTGGCGTGGTTTTATGTTGGATGTCTCTCGCCATTTCCAGCCCAAAGAGCGTATTTTTGAGATCTTGGATCTTATGCTCTATCATAAATTGAATAAGTTTCATTTGCACCTAACCGATGGTATCGGGTGGCGTATCGAGATTGATGCCTATCCTGAGTTGACTGGTCGTGGTGCTTGGCGTACTATTTTGCGTGAGGATGCTCCTTGGGTTGGTATGCGTTTGTCGGAAGAGGGTGCTGATAATACCTATGGTGGTTACTTTACCAAAGATGATATTCGTGAGATTGTGGCTTATGCTTCGGCTCGTGGTATTGAGGTGATCCCCGAGATTGAGATGCCAGGTCATAGTGAGGCTGCTACTCAGTGTTATCCTGAATATTCGTGTGTGAATGCTCGCCCTGGTAGTGGTGTTTATTGTGCTAGTAGCGAGGAGACCTATGAGTTCTTGTTTACTATTTTGAGTGAGGTTTCGGAGCTTTTCCCTTCGCAGTATATGCATATTGGGGGTGATGAGGTTGGCAAGGGTCAGTGGGCTGCTTGTCCACATTGTCAGGCTCTCAAAGCGGCGAAAGGTCTCAAAGATGAGCATGAATTGCAGAGCTATTTTGTTAGCCGTATCAATGAGCACGTGATCTCTTTGGGCAAGAAACTTGTGGGTTGGGATGAGATCACCGAGGGTGGTTTGGCCGAGAGTGCTACTGTTATGAGTTGGACTGGTTACCAGAATGGTATCAAGGCGGCCGAGCATGGCAATTATGTTGTGATGTGTCCTTTGGATTATGTCTATTTTGACCATTATCAGGGTTATAATAACTTTGAGCCTCAGGCTTGGGGTGGGCTTAATGACCTCAAACGTGTTTATGACTTTTCGGTTATCCCCGATGAGTTGGATGCTCAGTATCATCAGTATATTATGGGTGGTCAGGCTAACCTTTGGACAGAGAACATCTCGACTTGGGAGCATTTGATGTATATGACCCTGCCTCGTTTGAGTGCTTTGAGCGAGACTCTTTGGAGTTCGCCTGAGCGTAAGGATTGGGATCGTTTTGCTCGTAAGGCTGTGGTTATGATGGATCGTTATGAGGATCATGGTTATAACTATTCTGAAAGTGCTTTTACTCCTCGTGTTGGCGAGACTACACTTTGCGAGGATGGTTCTTTGCGTGTTACTCTTAGCACTGAGCTTCCTTCGATTATTCGTTATACTACCGATGGAGAGGAGCCTACTGCTACTTCGGCGGCTTATGACAATGAGATTTTGGTTTCTAGTTTGACCACTATCAAGGCTTTGGCTTTTGATGAGTCGGGTCGTCAGCGTGGATATATGTTGACACTTTGTGATTTGGATAATTTGGCTACGGGCAAGAAGGTGAGCTATCAGACTCCTTTCAACCGTCAGTATAATGGTGGTGGTGAGTCGGCTTTGGTCGATGGACGTTATGCTGTTAAGCGTGGTGACGATAAGACTTGGCAGGGATTTGAGCGTGACGATGCTATTTTCACTGTTGATTTGGCACAAGAGGAGCAGGTCTCGGAGGTTGCTATTAACTTTTTCCAACATATTGGCTCGACTTCTGTTATGTTGCCTTTGACCGTTGAGGTTTTGACTTCGGTTGATGGCAAGGAGTTTACTTCTCAGAAGAAGGTTGAGTTGGCACAGAGTGAGAAGTTTGATGCTTTTGTTGAGAATGTTGCTTTGACTTTTGATAAGACTTCGGCTCGTTATGTGCAGATCAAAGCTGAGAACAGGGGACGTTTGCCACGTAATATTCATCATCCTCGTGGAGGCGAGAATGGTTGGGTATTTATGGATGAGGTGACTATCAAGTAGTTTTTTTGAGGCGGTAGCAGAGAATTTTTCCATAGGGGAAATTCTCTACGGGGCGGAAGGCTCCCCCCGTCGGGAGCCCCGTAAACCCGATGGCTTTACGTGTCACACCGACAGCCGTCCGAGAAACGACCATCTCTTTAGGAGAATTACACACAAGAAAAACGATATATCAAAACTGATGGATCTTCAATCAATAAAGAATAAATTTGGAATCATAGGGACTTCTCCGGTGCTTAATCGAGCACTGGAGGTGGCTCTACGTGTGGCTCCTACCGACCTTAGCGTTCTGATTACGGGCGAGAGTGGTTCGGGTAAAGAGTTCTTTCCTCAGGTGATTCACTCCTTTTCGTCTCGTAAACATAGTCGATATATTGCTGTCAACTGTGGTGCGATCCCCGAAGGTACTATTGATAGTGAGCTTTTTGGTCACGAAAAAGGGGCTTTTACGGGTGCTACCGAAAGCCGCAAAGGCTATTTTGAGGAGGCGGATGGGGGTACTATCTTTTTGGATGAGGTTGCCGAATTGCCTTTGACCACTCAGGTTCGTCTGCTTCGTGTTTTGCAGAGTGGCGAGTTTATTCGTGTGGGGTCATCTCGTGCCCAGAAGACCGATGTTCGTGTGGTGGCGGCAACCAATGTCAATCTGCATCGTGCTATCGAGAGTGGTCGCTTCCGTGAGGATCTCTACTATCGACTCAATACAGTTCCTATTGTAGTTCCTGCTCTTCGTGAGCGCAAAGGCGATATTAATCTTCTGTTTCGTAAGTTTGTCTCTGATGTTTCGACACAATATCGCCTAGGTAGTATCACTCTTACGGCTCAGGCTAAACGACTGCTCGAGAATTATGAGTGGCCGGGGAATGTGCGCCAACTCAAAAATGTTGCCGAACAAATTTCGGCTATCGAGCAAGGTGAGGTGATCGAAGAGGAGACCCTTAGAGCCTATCTTCCTGAGTTTAACCCCTCGGCTATGCCAATCGTGCATCCCACTGCTAATTCGGGTGGTGCTGGTGTCAACAATGCCACCGAACGGGATATACTCTATAAACTCCTGTTCGATCTGCGTGGTGAGGTTACCGAGCTCAAAATGATGATGCACGAGATCGCCAAAGAACGGGGTGGAGTCTCAATCCAGCAAAGTGCTCCCAATACATCACAAAGTGTTACCACCTCTCACCACAACCCATATCTTCCAAACGAATATATCGAGCCCGAGGTGCTGCTCAACGATGATATACAACCACCAACCCTAACCGCCCAAGTGATTGAGCCACCAAAGACAAAAGAAGAGGCCGAAAAACGACGAATCGAAGAGGTCTTGGCACGTCATAACGGTAAACGAAAAGAGAGTGCAGCTGAACTATTTATGTCCGAACGTACACTCTACCGAAAGATTAAAGAATATAATATAGAGTAATGAAAGAATATCACAAGTTGCTACAAGAGGTGATGCAAAATGGCACCGACAAAGGCGATCGTACTGGGACAGGGACTCGCTCACTGTTTGGCTATCAGATGCGCTTTGACCTCTCGAAGGGTTTCCCTTGTTTGACCACCAAACGCCTTCACCTGCGTTCGATTATCCATGAGCTGTTGTGGTTTCTCAAGGGCGATACTAATATAGGGTATCTACATGATAATAAGGTTTCGATCTGGGATGAATGGGCTGATGAGAATGGCGATTTGGGTCATGTGTATGGTTACCAGTGGCGTAGTTGGCCGACTCCCGATGGCGGTCATATCGACCAGATCAAGGCTTTGGTCAACTCACTAAAGAACAACCCCGATTCACGTCGGCATATTGTTAGTGCTTGGAATGTGGCCGATATTGATTCGATGGCTTTGCCTCCTTGTCATACTATGTTTCAGTTTTATGTTGCCGATGGTCGGTTGAGTTGTCAGCTCTACCAGCGTTCGGCCGATTTGTTCCTTGGCGTACCTTTCAATATTGCTAGTTATGCACTTCTGACCATGATGATGGCTCAGGTTTGCGATTTGCAGGTTGGGGAGTTTGTCCACACCTTTGGCGATGTACATATCTACTCTAACCACTTTGAGCAGGTCGAGTTGCAGCTCTCTCGGGATCTGCGTGAACTCCCTGTTATGAAGATAAATCCCGATGTGCGTGATATTTTCTCGTTTACCTATGAGGATTTCGAGCTTGTGGGCTATGATCCACATCCATCAATCAAAGCACCTATTGCCATTTAAGACTTAGAGTATGATTTCGATAATAGTAGCCGTTGCACAGAATGGTGTGATTGGCAGTGACAACCAGATGCCTTGGCATATTTCTGAGGATCTTAAATATTTCAAACGCACCACTTTGGGGTGTAGTATTATTATGGGTCGCAAGACATTTGAATCATTTCCTAAGGCATTGCCAGGGCGACGTAATATTGTTATTAGTCGCAACTCGTCTTATTTGGCAGAGGGGGCGGAGGTTGCTCACTCTTTGGAGTCGGCTTTAGAGATGGTTGGGGGCGAGGCTCATAGTTTTATTATTGGGGGTGGTGAGATTTATCGTCAGGCTATGCCTTTGGTTGATCGTTTGTATATTACCGAGGTTGGTCTTGAGGTTGAGGGAGACACTTGTTTTCCGGAGGTTTCTCTTTTGGATTGGGCAGAGGTTTCTCGTGAGGCACATGATGGATTTTCGTTTGTTGTCTATAAGCGACGTGGTTAGTTGTTGATCTTTGCAGTGTTCGAGAACAATCCTACCTTCGGGAAGAAGGGAAATCTCTACGGGGCGGACACTCCCCACATGGCAGCCCTGCACTACTAAAGTAGCACATGACCCAGCAAGAGTCCCAGAAAAGACCCGAGCGTCCCAGAATAATCCATACTTTCGGGATAGAATCATCCGAATTGCGATAGCGGATTTTTCGCTAGAAAAATCTACGGGGCGGACAGCTCCCCCCGTCGGGAGCCCCGTAAACCCGATGGCTTTACGTGCCACACCGACAGCCGTCCGAGAACACTCCATTTCTTTGCGTGTTTTTTGTGATTATGTTGATAACTTTGTCGAGTTATTAACAATCTGTTTGAGTTATTAACAATTATTAACAGTTGTTGATAACTCTTTTTTCATGCTTTTTTTTGGGTTTTCGACAGGGGGTCGGAGTTATTGACAACTTTTCGAGGTTATCGAAAATCCGCTTGGGTTATTAACAGATCATAGTTTTCACACTATTTTAACATTGATTCGTAAGTTGACAATGGATTCGACTTATCAACAATAATCGCAGTTTATCGACACTTATTAACATTTTAGCCCTAATCCCATTTTTGCTAAACAAAGTTATCAACAGCCCAACGAACTGCTGTCAACAGATTGTTAATAACTTGTTGATAACTTCCCCCGCTGTCAACAACCCAACAAAAAAAAGGTGGTATCCCTCCCAAACGAAGAATACCACCAAAATTACCAAAGGCAGGGACAAAGCCCCTCCCGATCAGCGAACTAAGACTTCTTGATACGCATACTAGCCTTAATCATAAAGTAAATCAAAGCAGCATAAGCCACCAATGACAATACCTCACTCATAGGATTGCTCAACCAACCCTCGTCGACCATATTAACACCAGCAAAACGCATAGCAGCACTAACCACACCCATTAAAGCTCCACCAGCAATAAAGCCCGATGCCAGAAGTGTACCCTTCTCGCCACGCTCACGATTCAAATTCTCATCTTTGCTACGTGTAGTGACATACCAACTAATAGCACCACCCACTACCAAAGGAAGATTCAACTCCAAAGGAATAAACATACCCAAAGCAAATGCCAAAGCAGGAACTTTGAAAGCAGTGAGTACCAAAGCCAAAACAGCACCAATACCATACAACAACCAAGGCGCAGCAACACCATTCATCAAAGGTTCGATCACCGCCGCCATAGCATTGGCCTGTGGAGCCGAAAGAGCACCACTCGAAAAACCATAGGTCTTATTGAGGATCATAATCACACCACCAACAGTAGCTGCCGAAACCAAAGTACCAAGGAATTTCCATCCTTGCTGTTTGGCAGGTGTCGAGCCCAACCAATATCCAATCTTCAAATCGGTGATAAAGCCCCCAGCCATAGCCAGTGCCGTACAAACCACACCACCCATAATCAGAGCCGCAACCATACCCGAAGTGCCATTCAAACCAACAGCAACCATCACCACCGAGGCAAGGATCAAGGTCATAAGAGTCATCCCCGAAACAGGGTTAGTACCCACAATGGCAATAGCATTGGCCGCCACCGTTGTGAATAAGAAAGAGATAATAGCCACCAGCAGAACCCCAACAATAGTATGAACCAGATTGCCCTGCATAACATCAAAATAGAAGAACAGGCTAATCATCAAAATGGTGATGATAGATCCGAAGATAATAATCTTCATCGACAGGTCTTTCTGAGTACGATCGACCTTAACATCATCTTTCTTGCCCTTCATCTCTTTGGATGCTAGACCCACTGCACTTTTGATAACGCCCCAAGAACGAACAATACCAATAATACCAGCCATAGCAATACCACCAATACCAATACTCTTGGCATACTCCTTGAAAATCTCCTCGGGTGACATATCGCCCACAGCCGAAAGAATACTAGGATTCCACATATTAAGTACCTGATCGCCAAAGAGCATAGACATCCCCGGAATAATCAAAAGCCAAACAGCCAATGACCCTGCGCAGATAATAGCTGCATAACGAAGCCCAACAATATACCCCAGACCAAGCACCGCAGCACCCGTATTAATTTTGAGAACCACCTTAGCCTTGTCGGCAATAGCAGTACCAAATTCGCAAACACGAGTAGTGAAATTCTCGTTCCACCAACCAAACGTAGCAACAATAAAATCATAAAGACCACCAATCAAACCAGCAATCAACAAAGGTTTGGCTTGGCTACCGCCCTTTTCGCCCGAGATCAACACCTGAGTACTAGCCGTAGCCTCAGGGAAAGGATATTCGCCATGTTTGTCGCTCACAAAATATTTGCGGAAAGGGATCAAAAACAAAATACCAAGGATACCTCCAAGAAGCGAACTAATAAACATTTGCATGAAATTAACGGTCATCTCTGGGTATTTCTCCTGCAAGATATACAAAGCCGGAAGTGTAAAGATAGCACCTGCCACAATCACCCCCGAACAAGCACCAATAGACTGAATAATAACATTCTCGCCCAGTGCATTCTTACGCTTGGCAGCACCCGACACCCCCACAGCAATAATAGCAATAGGAATTGCCGCCGCGAATACCTGTCCAACT
>JAWXTL010000040.1:0-10545 GCA_044433565.1 Rikenellaceae bacterium
ATGTCCAGCAGCACATGACCAGCAGCACATGACCCAGCATGAGTCCCAGAAAAGACCCAGTCGTCCCAGCACAATCAATCTCTTCTGTGTCAAAATTTTTCAATTGCGATAGCGGAGATTTCCCTTCTGATGAAGGGAAAAATCTACGGGGCGGACGGCTCCCCCCGTCGGGAGCCCCGTAAACCCGATGGTTTTACGTGCCACACCGACAGCCGTCCGAGAACAAAATGCCTCTGATATAAAAGCCCCACACCCCAAGCCAACCTCCAATAACCCCATAAAAAAAGTGGGATGCAACCCAAAAGTTGCACCCCACCAAATTTAACAAACGTAAGATCAAATATATTGACCAAGCAAAAAATTACTCTCTGCCACCACGTCCACCGCCTTGACCACCTTGACCACGACCCTCACGACGTTTCTCCTGCATCTCTGCGTATTTCTCTTGCTGCTCTTTGGTAAGCACCTCAGCGATCTTAGCATCCAATTCTTTCATCATCTCTGGATTAGGGCCGCCTTGTCCACGCTCACCGCCTTGACCACCGCCTTGTTGACCGCCACCTTGTTGACCGCCCTCAGCACGAGCCTTCTCCTGAGCCTCCGAAAATTCAAGTATAATAGCATAAACCTTCTTCTGCTGATCCTTAGAAAGACTAAGTTCTTCGGTCATATGCTCAGTTTGCTGCTCTGCACGCTCCTCGGCTGTCATGTTCTGACGTTGCTGTGGTTGAGCCATTAGTGAAAGAGAAGTGAAAAGGCAAGTTAGTGTCAATGCCAAAGTTTTCAATGTTTTCATAACTTTGTTGTTTTTTTAATTAATAGTTTGAAATGAGTTATATTCTTTACGAATTTTTATTTAGCGATCTGCTTTGTCAACCGCTACATTTACTTAGATGCACAAAACAGCAAAAGGTTTGATCTGAGGGTGAAAAATTTTTATCGCCCCATCATTCCGCCGCCCATGCCACCGCCCATACTACTGCCTCTGTTCGATATAGCCGATCGACCTGATGATGCTCCACCGTGGTTGGTGCTCTTACGGGCTGTCATAAAACCAGCTTTTGTGGCGATCTTGGTGTAGTATGCAGACCAGTGTTTCAGTTCCTTCTCGGTGAGGATCTCTTTTACATCCTCACCTAGTTTGCGGTGAATAGGAAATGTGTTTTTGCGAATCTTCTGCATCAGACCCATAATAATCGCCATATCGCTTTCGTCTGGATCTTCCATCTCTTTCTCGCCTAGTTCGGCACGGATATTATCTAGCGAGTCGATCTGAGGGCGTAGTTTGAACATCAGATCTGTATATTGTTGATTGTAGTCCATCAGCAGATCCATCATTTGTTCTTTGCGTTCTTCTGCGGTTAGCTCTTCGGTAGCGGTCAGTTTACATTTGGCAATGGCTGGTTCTGGGTCGATAACAAACAGACCACTTGCAGCAATCAGGTCTTTGGGTACCATGCTCTTTTGTTGTTGGGCACTTTGTTGCTGTCCGCCCATTCCACCTCCCATTCCGCCTCCCATTCCACCTCCCATGCCACCGCCTTGGGCAAATGAGCTTTCGATTAGAAAAAGAGTAGAGATTAATCCCGCTAGAGTAAAAAAATTCCTTATAGTCATGATTTCTTTAATATTTAACCCATGGTTTATGGGTTGGTTTTGTGATTGAGTGATTTTATTTTATATGGTTGTGGGATTTGCGATCCCCGAAAAAAATTACCTAACTAAAGCTTAAACATCTTCGGGGGGAGGGGAGAGTGTTTACACAAATGTAGAGATTAATTTTAAGTGGCACAACTTTTTTCAATCAAATGCGATTCTTTTGCTATGAAAGGCTGTTGTTTTACTGCAATTTTTCAATGAAAGCAGAGGTTTTTTCTATCACGAAACACTTTGCGCTAGGGAACCCTGCACCACGAAAGTAGCACATGACCCAGAAGAGTCCCAGAAAATACCCGAAAGTCCCAGAACAATCAATCTCTTCTGGGACAAAATGATTCAATTGCGTACTACTAAAGCAGCACGAGCCACACCGACAGCCGTCCTAGAACAATATTCTCCTGGGGTAAGGGACTCCAATCTATGACTCCTTGGCAATCTCGATAACCGCCCAAGCCGCCAACTCCATAGACTCCAAAGAGAGATATTCATGGCAACTATGGAAATTCATCCCACCCGTAAAGACATTAGGGCAAGGAAGACCCATAAACGAGAGTCGTGCACCATCGGTACCCCCACGAATAGGGCGAACCTCCGCTTCGAGACCCAAACGCTTAAAAGCCTCACAAGCACGATCGACAATCCACATCTGCTGCTCGACTACCTCACGCATATTGCGATACTGCTCCTTGATCGTAACCTCGACCGATTCGGGGTACTTAGCATTGATCTCACTGGCAATCTTCTGCATAACAACCTGACGTTGAGCAAAAGTAGATGAATCGTGGTCACGAATAATATAGCTCAACTGAGCACCATTAACATCGCCCGAAAGAGAAGTCAAATGGTAGAAGCCCTCGTAATTCGATGTGAACTGTGGACGCTCAAAAGCTGGTAGTGCTCCATGGAACGCATGAGCCAACTCCAACGCATTAATCATCTTATCCTTGGCATAACCTGGGTGGATATTGCGTCCCGTAATCTTCACAGTCGCCGATGCAGCATTAAAATTCTCATATTCCAAAAGTGCGAGATCGCCACTATCCAAAGTATAAGCATAGTCAGCACCAAAAGCCTCGACATCGAAATAGTCGACCCCACAGCCAATCTCTTCGTCGCACGTAAAAGCCACACGGATCTTGCCATGGGTAATCTCGGGGTGATCCAAAAGATATTTACCAGCTGAAATAATAGCCGAAACACCCGCTTTGTCGTCTGCACCCAGAAGCGTATCGCCCGAAGAGCTAATAAGTGTATGCCCCACAAATTTCAACATCTCGGGATATTCTTCAGGAGAGAGTACCCCATGAGGCAGGGTCAAAACACCGCCATCATAATCGGTGTGAACAATAGGCTGAATATTTGCCGAAGGAGCATCGGGCGAGGTATCAACATGGGCAATAAAGCCCACCACAGGGCGATCTTCAAAACCCTCAGAAGCAGGGATAGTAGCAGTCAAATAGCTATGCTCATCGAGATTAACATCCGCAAAGCCCAACTCCAGAAGCTCTTTTTCGAGCTGCTGATTAAAGAGTGTCTGCTTGTTGGTCGAAGGATAAGTAGTAACAGAAGGGTCAGAAGCTGTATCAACACAGGCATATCGCAAAAAGCGATCAAGAACAGTTTGTTTCATAATTGATAGTATGGTTAATGTAGGTTAAATCGGTTAGAAATTGCGCTCAATCTTGCCACGAATAATATAGAGCTGCAATATATCATTAATTGATATTGTCGTTTCGTCGAAGTTGGGATTCACAGGGCGCAGGGTAATCATCGCTGGATTGGGATTGCGACGCAGGATCTTGACGGTCTCATAGTAGTCGGCACCCGATTGTATCATACAAAGGTAAGCCTCGCCATACATGATGACCTTCTTGTTGTGAATACGTTGACACGCCACAATATCTCCGGGGTTATAGCGAGGAGTCATACTCTCACCATAGATCGGACGATAGAAAGCGCAGTTGTTAAGAGGTTCTATATCAATATAATACTCGGGCGATTGACGAGACATATCATCAAAAGATTCGACCATAGAGCCCGTAACAGGCTTGGCATAATAGGGAACACCACGAGGAGAAGACTCCGAGCTAGTCTGATCTTTTGCCAACGGATAGATCTCCGACGATAGCCCACGTTCGCCATGCTCAACAATCTTTAGCTGCTGAGCATCCAAATTAGAAGGAGGAGCAGACTGAGAACGACCAATAAAAATATCACCCTCGCCACTATCCAGCCACAAAGGATTAACCCCCAATTTCTCAATCAAAATCTGTTTATTACGATCAATCAAAGAAATTTTATCATTTTCTATCAGTGAAATCGTATTCTGCTTAACCATAAGAATATCAGCCAGTTGACTCTGCGTAAGCCCCAGATATTTACGAATCTTGACAAGTTTATTTATTTTTTTTATCATTTAAAGATTGTTTTATCATAAAATGATATTATCTTTGCAGTACAAAAGGCACCGAAATATCATTGGTTATTACTGCGAAGGTACAATTTTTTGATAAGCGGAGCAAATCATTTGACAAAAAGATACCAGATAAATTATACCATACCAGAAAAAACTATGACAGAGAATGAACACGCATAATATTGCTCGGTGGGTGAGCGAGACACTCGAAGAGTTGACCCAAGCTCATTGGACTCGCAACAGCGAGGGTCAGCCTAAGGCACTTGACGATATACGTGGCTGTTGCGAAACGGCTATCAAGCTGATTGGGGTGCTCGAAAAGTGCGAACCCGAGCCGCCCCAGAGTGCGGAGCATCGTGCCGAACAACCCATCGAGATCGACCTAAACCTACTATCCCGATCAACTATCGAAGAACTATTAACAGCTATCCAACCCAAAGATTATGATACTAAGAGACCTACCCACCAAAATAACACTGCTACCCAGCAAACTGACCAACCATCTATCGGCTACTGATTTCTTGCTTTTTGCCCAAAGCATGGATCCTGCTTTGGAGTTGACTCCCTTTCATGCCAATTATTATGCTATACTCGATGCTTTTGCTCGTGGTGTTATTACTCGATTGATGGTTTCGATTCCTCCTCAACATGGCAAGTCACACGCTGCTTCGAGGTTGCTACCTGCCTATTTGTTGGGTCAGGATCCCGATCTGAGGGTGGCATTGGCGAGTTATTCTTTTTCGTTGGCTCGAAAATTTGGGCAGGGGGTGCGTCAGGTGTTGGAGTCGCCCATCTACAAGGAAATCTTTCCCGATACCTATCTCAAAGGGGCGAACGGGAGTTCAAAAAGTTCTCCACAACTGCTCACTGCCGAGGAGTTCGATTGTATGGGGCACCGTGGGGGGATGAAGTTGGTGGGACGGGAGTGCTCGTTGACGGGCAATCGTGTCGACGTTATGATTCTCGACGACCTCTATAAAGATGCTCTAGAGGCCAATTCGCCCGTGATTCGTGAGAACACATGGGAATGGTACACTTCGGTGGTGCGCACTCGTATGCACAACAATTCAAAGGAGTTGGTGGTCTTTACCCGTTGGCATCAAGATGATCTGATAGGGCGTATAGCCCAACACGAAGCGGTGGTCGAGATCGAATCGCTAGAACAGCTCTCGCAGATCCCACGCAGGGCATGGGCAAAGATCAACTTCGAGGCGTTGAAGCAGACCCCCTCTACGCCCATCGACCCTCGCACCCCCAACCAGCCGCTTTGGGGCGAAAGACATAGTGCCGAACTGCTGATCGAACGTCAAAAGATTGACCCCACCGTGTTCGAGGCTCTCTATCAGGGAAACCCCATCTCTCGTGCCGGATTGCTCTATGGCGAATTTGCCACCTATCGTTCACTCCCGACCGACCCCCTAGAGCGAAGTTGCTATGTCGATACCGCCGACACCGGAAGCGATTTCCTATGCGCCATCTGTTATGAGAGAGACTCGCAAGGTTTTATCTATATCACCGATGTGGTCTATTCGGATCAACCAATGGAAAAGACCGAGATTATGGTCTCACAGATGATCGAAAACCAAGCAGTAGCTCGTGCGCAATTCGAGAGCAATAACGGAGGGCGAGGCTTTGCCCGTAGCGTAGAGCAGATATTAAAATCACGTGGGGTCAAAATCCAAATTGAGACCCTGCACCAGAGTGCATCGAAAGAGGCTCGTATCCTCTCGAACTCCACAGCCGTAATTCGTAAGGTGCGTATGCCCGAAGATTGGAAATTGCGCTGGGAAAGATTTGCAATGGATCTTACCGACTTTAAGCTAAACTTCAAAGCCAACGCCCACGACGATGCCCCCGATACCCTAACCGCCATAGTCGAACAGGTGGAGCAGAGTATCGAAAAAGCAAACAGCAAAAAGATAAAAACCCTGAGATTCTCAAACAAAAAAAGATAAAGAGCGATGAATCAAAAAGAGAAAGAGTTGAGCGACGATAGTATGTTGGGCTATTTGTGGCGATGGTTCTCCGGTCGCAATGTTCCCCGATCGGTCAGAGCCGATTTGGAGATCTATCGTCGGGCGGTCGAGATGCTAGATGGTGGGGTGCTTCCTGCCGATATGTTTGTAATGGTGGTGCAGGGGATAATTGGTCGGATCAAAAGAGACCCCATGTGCGCCCAGCTAATGCGAAAATATCTGGAGCAGTTGCAACGCTAAAACGCTCGTGCTCTGTCATAAGCCAAAGAGATTAGGGTTCATAAAAGAAACCTTCGATATAATAAACCAAAAACCTATTAAAAAAAATGATGTTATGAAAAATTCTATCACAATCAAAAACAACTCCACGATGGTTGCGATCATCGAAATTGATGGGCAAATTGGAGCTGCCCCACAGTCACAACATTCTCAGGACGCTTCGGAAGCCGCCACCTATGATGGCTTTATGCGGAAGCTCGAAGAGATCCGTGAGCTTTATTGCGAACACATTCGGGTGAATATTCGTTCGAGTGGGGGCGATCTCAATGATGCACTTTTGATCTATCAGGCACTGTGTGATTGTCCAGCTACTGTCGAGACTCACTGCTATGGCTATGTTGCTTCGGCGGCTACGATTATTGCACAGGCCGCATCCCTAGGGCAGAGGTATGTGAGTAGCGGTTCTCTCTATTTGATTCACAATGCTTCGATGACCTTGCAGGGCAATCAGAGCGAGGCTCGTCGCACGGCGGAGCTTCTGGAAAAGTGCGATGACCAGATTGCTGAGTTGTATGCTTTGCGTTCGGGATTGCCCAAAGAGGGATTCCGTGAGCTGATGAATAGCGAGGACGGACAGGGGCGATGGCTTACGCCACAAGAGGCCGTAGGGTTTGCTCTTGCCGATCAGATCGAGAAGCCGAGTCCACTAGCGAAGATACGTCGTCGGGTAAATAATTTCCTCTCAACACTAACCGCCACGAGCGAGGTGACTATGCCAAAGCGATCTTCTGAGGATAGGGGTGCGGTGGTCAACTCGTCGGGGGACTATTTTATCTCGACCGACACCTATGCTCGACGTGCCAAGATTCATCCCACACAGACTATCGAGTGTGAGGATCCTCCGATTTTTGTAGAGGGGGCAGTACGTTTTGCCTCGCAGAATCAGAGGGCGTACGATCAGGATCTAGTACATTTCCAGTAAGAGAGGGAGAGGTATTTCCGAATTGCGATAGCGGAGATTTTGCCTTCGACAGAAGGCAAAATCTCTACGGGGCGGACGGCTCCCGACAGCCGTCCGAGAACAATAGATCCTTCACAATATAAACAATCACCCAGAGTTATCAACAAAAATCCAAAGTTATTAACAATTCCTCGGAGTTGTCAACAGGGCGACCTATGCCCAAAATAAGAGCTAAGCGGGGGTGCACACCCACTTATAAACAACTATTCAACAATCTATCAACAACCCATACGGGGTTATCAAAAACTATTTTTAACTATTTCAACAACTTATCAACAAGTTATCAACAATTAATTAACCAATCTAAAAACTAAAAAACAAACAAAACTATGAGTAAAATTATCGAAAATCCAAAAACCTATACAGGTGACGAACTAACCCAAGTCTTCTTCCGACCAATACTTGTCAATGGTGATGCCAAAGAGCTGGGAATCAGAATCCTCTATAACCTGCCTGTGCCAACAACAATCGGACTTTGGAGCGGAAAACAAGATATTCTTGTGCCATATGCCAAAGGCTGGAGCGGACAAAATAGCTCGACCAAATACTCGAAAACCCTAGACCTGAAAAAGGTAAAAGCCGAAATGAGCTATTCGGCATCAGACTATTTCTCGATGGTCTATGAGCGAATCACAGGTTCGGCCGATGTCGATATGACCGACCTTTCGGGTACTGAGCTAGAACAAGCCGAAACAGAACTCTTCAAAAACTCAATCTCCGAGTCGATCCGTGCCACAATGTGGGTGGGTAGTTCTTCTCGTAGCTCAGGGTTCAACACCTTCGATGGTATTATGCTAAGAACTTGTTCGGACACAGGAACAGGAGAGAATAGTATCCCCAAAGTGACCATGGGCGATATGAGCGATGATGGTGCTGCACTCGAACTGTTGCAATCAATGTATGAGAACGCTTCGGCATATCTTCGTGCAATGAAGGGCGAAGGTCAGTTGGCATTCTTTGTGACTAGTGATGTGGCGCAGAACTACGAAGAGTCGCTATATGCCGGTGACGAAGATTCGGCTCGTGAGGCAAGAATCAACGGTATTGCGGAGCTAACCTATCGTGGTATTCCAGTGATTGATATGCAGGTGGATGACTACCTAGCCACAATCTCCGACTTGCCATCGACCTACGCCTTGTTGACCGACCGTCGTAACCTAATGTTGGCAGTCAATACTCGTGACCTACCAGGGTCGCAAGTGGCAATGTGGTATAATCCCGATGAGCTAGAGAATCGCCAACGTGCAACATTCCTAGCCGCCGCCGATTATATGCTGCCTGAATTGTGTGTAATCTCTTTCTAGGGTAGTCATACAGTTTAATTCAAAAGGGATGGGTCTGCCCCCTTATATGCGCCCCTGAGGCAACCAAAAGGAGTAGGACTCATCCCTATATTTCAAAAAAAATCTATATCATGAAAAATATTCACATTCAAATGAACGCACGACCTCCGCTCTTTAGCCTCGAAGATCCCTTCAAGGTCAAAGATGCCACAACACAGGTCAAATCAATCTGGAAATGGGGATCGGATAATCTTCTTCCCGATGCTCTAACGGCTCTCTCTCGTTCGTCGACCATCCATCGTCGGATACTAAACGACAAGGCAGACTATATTGCCGGACGTGGATTTACGCTCGAAGATCAAAATCCCACCTTGGAGTTCTTTATCAATAGTGCAAATGGTCAGGGCGAATCGCTGAGATGGGTGGTCTCTCGCATTGCATTCGACAAGACGCTCTTTGGTAATGCCTTTTTGGAGGTGGTGACCGATCAACAAGGGACACTAATTAGTATCTATCATCAAGATGCCACCAAATGTCGTCTGGCAAAAGATTCACAACACGTCGTGCTGCACCACAATTGGAGAAACTACACCCCCCAACACGCCAAGGTGCTACCGCTATATCCCAATTTCGAGCTTCAAAAAGATGGAACACTGCGAAGCGTAATCCACTACAAAGACTACGAACCCGACTTTGAACACTACGGTGTCCCCAAATATATAGCAGCCATTCAGGCGGCAACCATAGCCTATAAAGCCGATCGGTGGAATATCTCTCGACTAGACAACGCCTTTCAACCCTCGGGCGTGATGGTACTCGATGGCGAGGTCGATTCGAGCGAAGAGGCACAAGAGATCGCCTCGTTTGCCGAAGCGAAGTTTGCCGGAAAACCCGGGCAGGTGATGTTTATGGTCAAAAATGGGGTCGATGGCGATACCACAAAGTTTGTCCCAATCACAAGCGAGAATGACGGAGATTGGCAAGATCTGCACTCTCAGGCAATGGGCGATATAATCATAGCACATTCGTGGTTTCGCACCCTCAGTGGCATTGACTACTCCACAGGCTTTTCGTCCGATCGCATTCAGTACGAATTTGATATAGCGATGAATCTGGTGATCTCGGGCGAACAGCGAGAGATCCTAGAGCCGCTAATCACCCTACTCGAACACCAAACCCACACCGATTGTTCGTCGCTACAATTTGTCAACAAACCACCCTTCAACTCCAAACCCGACTACCTCTATGTCTGGGAGGCACGACGAGACGATGGTTTGCCTTATGATAGCGAAGATCCAAAACAGATGATTTACCTTAAAAATATATAAAAAAACTATGGAAGCACTTATAACACCACAACAGGTGATAGATATTGCCTTTAGCCCCGATAGTTTCTCGTCGAGTGAGTTGATTCGGGAGTCGAAAATTATTATTGCCCAAGAGCATTTCTTGCGCCCCAAATTGGGTGACTCGCTCTATGATGCACTCGATGGGGGAGAGTATGACCAATTTATCGAAGATTATCTCCAGCCGCCTTTGGCCTATTACGTACGTTATGGGCTACTCGATGAGTTGTCGATTATGGTCGACCCCAATGGGGTGATCCAGCGTGTGGGGGGTGAGACCTCGAACTCGACCACCAAGGGGAGTCAAAATACCAAGACCACCAGTTCGAGCGAAAGCGAAGGAGTCATCGAGCAAAAGACCACCGACCAAAAAACCGTATCGACCGAAGGTCTCGAAAGTACCAATACGACCAACTACGAGCGAGAGTTGACCGAAGATCAAACCACCGAGGAGAGTGAGCCGTCGCCTTTTGCTCTTTCGACCACCGTCAATTCGTCGATGGAGACCCAAGGAGGGATTCTCAATGATGTTGAGCTAGAGACCGAACAAAAGAGTCAGACCACCACCGAGAACTATACCCAAGAGTTGGCCGTTGTAACCCAAAGCGAAGAGACTACATCGACC
>JAWXTL010000041.1:0-10079 GCA_044433565.1 Rikenellaceae bacterium
CTGTCGGTGTGGCTCGTGCTACGAAGTAGTACGGGGCTCCCGACAGGGGGAGCCGTCCGCCCCGTAGAGATTTCCCTTCTGGCGAAGGCAAATCTCCGCTATCGCAATTGAAAAGATCCTTTCCCCGAAGAAATGGGGATGTTCTCGGACGGCTGTCGGTGTGACACGTAAGCCTTCAGGATTACGGGGCTCCCGATAGGGGGAGCCGTCCGCCCCGTAGAGATTTTACCTTACGGCAAAATCTCCGCTATCGCAATCGAACCATTTCTACCCCCTTGAAAAATAACAATATACACACAGAAGCCCACCAAAGAATTTCACTTTGATGGGCTTCTGTCTAATTTAGCGATATAACACTGAAGTCTATTGACCAGTATAGTTTGTTATATCTCCGCCATTTGCTAGGTGGTTTTTGAATTTGTTGTAAGGACTTTCGGGATCCAGAACATCCGCTCTACGTTTGTCGTATGCCTGTGCTAGATATTGATAGGTGAGCGAGCTTTTTTCGACTATATCATCCATTTCAATATCTATGCTCTCGTTTAGCGCACGATAACCGTCGATGGTTGCACCGCATTTAACTGCATCTTCCTCTGTTATTTTCAGCACAACATCATTGTCTTCGACATATAAGAAGTTGATTAAAAAATGGTCGCATTCTGGCACATTATATGGGTCGTAACTCCCCGAATAGGCAGCTTTTGACAATAAGCCTTTGCGTGTTAGCTCCAGTTCTTCTTTGTAGGCTTGGATTTGACTTTTGTCGGATGATTTGTTGATCTGACTCAACAATGCCGAGAGATCTTCGTAACCTTGAGAGGTAGCACCTGCGTATTGAGCATCATGTTGGGTGATGCTCAAGCTTAAGACACCTTGATCTACAACAATGAAATTCTGGAGAAACTCATCTGAGGTCGAGCTGAAAGAGAGTTGTTCCAATAGGGTTGGAGGGGTTTGGGTTGTTGCGTTTTTCTGACATCCCGTCAAAAAAGCAGCCATACACAAGAGTGTGCAAAGCGAAAAAACAGTAAATCTTTTCATGATTCAAGGGTTTTTTATAGGGTTAATATTACACCACAAAAATAAAAAAAAAGGTGATGCTACCAAATTTATTTTCAGTTATTTAACGTTTTTTGATTAAATAAATTATTTTAAAAATAAATCACGAAAATAACCCATAAAATACAACCCTCGAACCCCAAAACAAATAGAGCTCTCAAAAAAAATAAGTACCTTTGCAAAATCTTAAAATCCAGAACCAAAGTGCCGACTTATAACTACATAACATACTGCGACTCGCTAAACTGTTATCCCCCAATACCTATGCCAATAGAGATTAAGGGTAACTCGGCGGATAGTATGCAGGTCAAAGAGGCAGAGCTAATATTTGGGACAAAACAGATCGCTACTCCAGAGTCTGCGTTGATCGAAACCACCAGTTGGCAACCAGCACTATCACTGCTACTAATAACCGTGATATATTGCTACGGAATATTCCGCTATGGTGTGCAGCTAAGGATAATGGTCAAAAACTACTGGAATACCGAAAATACAATAGAGCAAATATCGACAGCCACCCGAGAAGATATAGCATTTCTGAGATACTCGAAATTCCTATTCCTACTGCTAATATCAACCTCCTTGACCGTGATCCTATGCGATCGAATAGAGCAGATCGAGAACTTCTTCTTCTTGACAATGGTCAGCGTAGCCCTGATCTCGACCATAGTAACCCTACTGCAAAAAGCACTAAACAGAATAGCAGGGCTCTTTTCCCTAGAGCGTGAAGTGATCCACTGGGTGCGCTCTTACTCCAATATCGACGTGGCAATATTCGCCTATGTACTATCGCCCATAGGAGTCATAACAGCCCAAAGTTCATCGGGGGCACTATGGATGACAATACTACTCTCGATTTTCTATATATTCCACATCCTAAGGAGCTTTATCTATTTGAGGAAAGAAAAATTTTATTTTTCCCAATGGTTTTTGTACCTTTGTGGCGTCGAAATACTCCCCGTAATGGCTGTAATAGCATCCATAAAGAGTCTAATGGGGTTTTTTACGACATAAAATAGAGTCAAATAAAATATAATATATTACCCGAATCAGTGTGCTGCATCAAACCAATGCAGCAATTAAATTACGCTTCGAACTCGAACTATGCAAATTCAAAAAATTCTAGTATCCCAGCCAACACCAACCTCAGAGAAAAACCCGTTTGCAGATGTTGCAACTAAACACAATGTTGAAATTACATTTCATCCGTTTAACAATATCGAATGTATTTCGTTGAAAGAATTCCGTGCGCAACGCATTGATATTTTAGCTCATTCTGCTGTTATCTTTACCTCGAAAAGTACGATAGACTACTTTTTTACACTTGCCGAACAGGCTCGTATTACTATTCCCGAAACGATGAAATATTTTTGTATTACCGAGGCTATTGCTCTCTATATGCAGAAGTATATTGTCTATCGTAAACGTAAAATATTCTTCGGAAAAGCGACTTTTGCCGATTTGACCGAGGTGATGAGCAAACATAAAACCTTGAAGTTTGTCTTTCCTCTTAGCGAAAATCATAAAGCCGAGATGCCTCATGCGCTGACTGCTATGGGGGTGCAATTCAGTAAGTTGATTATCTCGCATACTGTGCCTTGCGATATGAAGGATTTGGATCCGGCGCAATACCAGATGGCTTTGTGCTATTCTCCGGCAGATGTTAAGGTCTTTACAGAGTCGGTGCGTAGTGTCAATGACCAATGCAAGGTGGCAACTTTTGGTACTTCGACTGCTATTTCGGTCTTCGATGCTGGAAGTAGCGTTGATCTTGCAGTGCCAGTACCAGGTATTCCTTCGATGGCAATGGGGCTAGATAAATATCTCGCAGCTATCAAATCGGGCAACGATGTCGAGAGCTTTGCTATGCGTACTGTTCCGAAGAAGAGTGAAATTGGTTGTGGTGCAAGAAGACGTGTCGGAGCAAGTTCTAAATAGTCTGTCTCGGGCGGATATTTTGCGATCTCGGTCGCAGATTTCGCTGCTATTTGCCAAGGGCAAGACCTTTTTGCATTACCCTCTCAAAGCCACTGTGCTTGTTGAGCGGGTTGCAGATTCCACTCCCCGTGGTGAGGTAACTCTCTTGGGGATGTTTATGGTTGCCAAGCGCAATCATCGTCGTGCTGTGGTACGCAACTTGCTTCGTCGTCGGATGAAGGAGGCGTATCGCCTCTCGGCACAAGAGCTACGAAGGGCTGTCGAGGGGGGCGTTGTTGGCTCGGGCGAGGGTGTCGGATTACGTATTTCTATTTCGTGGGCTTATGTCTCTCGTGAGAAATTAGATTATAACACTATATCAGATGCAGTTACTCACATCAATCAGAAGATTGTTGATCGTGCCATTCATTTTGTTGATTAGGTTCTATCAGCGATTTATCTCTCCGTTGACCCCCTCTTCTTGTCGGTTTACCCCTAGCTGTTCGCAGTATGCTTTGGATGCTTTCAGAAAGTATGGTTTGGTTCGGGGATTAATCAAGAGTATCTGGCGCATTCTTCGGTGTAATCCTTGGGGTGGTTCGGGCTATGACCCTGCGTAAGGTTTTTGATAACTTTTGTTTTTGTAATTGGTAGCACTCTGGGCTAAAGTTAGAAATAAAATAGTATCTTTGTGTTTAGATCAATTAATATCAAATATGAATAGTCAGAAACAGATCCCGTTGGTTGTTAATATTTCAAACAATGAATCAAAAAGATTTGATTCTCTAATTAAGGAATATCGAACAAAATACATTAGAACCTCCTCAGAAATATTACAATCTATTCTGGAGCTAGATAATAGTCTACTGGCTAATCTGGCGCAAAAGAGAAATGCCAGTGAGGTTATTCTCGCCCTGAGGGAGTCTGTGTGGGCAGAGTATCTAAAGGATGAAGTGGTGTTTAATTCTATTCTGATGAAGGATTTATATAAATTGCTTCATACTCCAAAGGAGATAATGGATGCTTTGATTGATGAAGATTTTTTGACTAATAATCAAGATAACCTAGTTGATGCCATTAAGGCTGTTTGTGGAGAGTATTCTGGATATATCTTTCCGTATATTTATAAGTTGTCATTAAGCAATACACAATCAAGACGTTCACGAGCTGGAAAAACATTTGAATCAATAATATACCAAATCTATAATGTTTTGGGATATTCGTATGATAGCCAAAATAAGGTTGGACGGAAGATGTTTGATAATGCAGGTTTGGGCAAAAAGGTTGATAGTATTTTGCCAAGCATAGAATGTTTTAAACAACGTAGAAATAAGACCATCATAGGAACGATGAAAACATCGTTGCGTGAAAGATGGCAAGAGGTTGCAGAGGAGATCGAAAGAACAAATATTCCTGAGATACATCTTCTGACTTGCGACGAAGAAATATCAGAAAATAAATCCGACGAAATGGCAAATCACAATATAACTCTTGTGACATATAAGTGGGTTGCTGAGTCTGAGGAGTTGAGAAATAAGAAAAATATTATAAGTTTCGAGGATTATCTTTTTGATGAGATTCCTAATATTTTAAATTATTGGAATGAATAAACGGATTAGAATAATTGACCTTTTTGCAGGTATTGGTGGTATAAGAAGAGGGTTTGAAAATGGTTCAAACAATATGGTTGATTGTGTTTTTACCAGTGAGTGGGATAAATTTGCGCAACAGACATATAGTGCAAATTACCCCAATGAAGAGATCTATGGTGATATTACTTTGATTGATCCAAATGATATACCTTCGCATGATGTGCTTCTTGCGGGTTTTCCTTGTCAGCCATTTTCTCAAGCAGGTCTGAAAAAGGGGTTCTCGGATACTCGTGGTACTTTGTTCTTTTTTATCGAAGAGATACTTCGAGTAAAAAAGCCTCAGGCGTTTATGTTAGAGAATGTCAAACAGCTAGAGGGGCATGATAAGGGACGTACGTTGGCTACTATAATAGAGCATTTACGTTCTATTGGGTATGTTAATGTTCAGTATAAGACACTTAAAGCCAGAGATTTTGGCTTACCTCAAAACCGAGAACGGATCTATATTATAGGTTTCTTGGATGAAAGTATAAAGTATAGTTTCCCTGAGCCATTGGGTATTGCCACTTGTGTTGGAGATATACTCGATGAATGCGTTGATTCTAAATATACTATTTCTGATAGATTGTGGGCTGGTCATCGGCGCAGGAAACACGAGAATAAGATCAAAGGAAAGGGGTTTGGTTATAGTCTTTTTAATGAGAAATCAGAATATACTAGCACTATTTCTGCTAGATATTATAAAGATGGTAGCGAGATACTCATTGAGCAGAAAGGGGCTAATCCACGTAAGTTGACTCCTCGTGAGGCTGCTCGTTTGCAAGGGTTTCCAGAGTCTTTTATAATTCCAGTGTCTGATAATCAGGCATATAAACAATTTGGAAATAGTGTGGCTGTTAATGTGGTTGAGAAAGTTGCTTCTCAGATGATGTTGCATTTGAAATAGTTGGTGTGGTTTGGGCTATGACCCTGTGTGATTTTTTTTCTTGGGATTATTTTTTATCTTTGTGTGAGAATTAACACACTAACCCATTTAAAAAATTATGAATCACACTTCACAACACAGCATTACTTGGATTGCTGTACTTCGGATTATTGCCTGTCTATTGGTGGTCATGGCACATTGTTGCGACCCTTTTGTTAGCGGCGATTCGGTCGAAGGCTTTAATGCTGGAGCTCTATGGGGAACGATTTGTCGCCCTTCTGTTCCTCTGTTTATTATGCTCTCGGGGGCACTGCTTTTGCCTACTAATCTTTCAGTTGGGCAGTTCTATAAACGTCGTCTAAAGCGGCTGATTATCCCTTTTGTTTTTTGGAGCATACTCTCTCCTTGGATGTTTTACTTCTTTACTGGTGCTGTCGATACTGTAAACCCTACTGTTTTGGCCGAAAATCATACTCTTTTGGCAACAATCCAGGCATCTTATATGTGGATTATTAACTTCTCTTATTCGACTGTGCCTTATTGGTATATCTATATGATGATTGGGGTCTATTTGTTGATTCCTCTTATTTCGGCATGGATCAAACAGGCCACCAAGGGTGAGTTGAAGATTGTTCTTGGAATTTGGTTCTTTACAACGATTATCCCTTATCTTCAGATTGTTGCTCCTTTGATTGGCTATGCTGGTAATTATGGTAGTATGGGGCTTTTTGGTGAGTGTTCTTGGAATCTCTTTACCACTTTCCACTATATGGGTGGCTTTATTGGCTATGCTATTTTGGCCTTCTATTTGATTAAATATCCGTTGAATTGGTCTTTGAGTAAGAGTGTTGTAGTGGGTGCCGTGATGTGGATCGTGGGATTTCTTATCACCCTGTATGGTTTCCATTATACCCGAGACAACTACCCAGAGAATTTCAATATGCTAGAGATTATTTGGTCGTTTACGAGCCTTAATGTTGCGTTGATGACCATACCGTTCTTTTTTGTTGTGCAGAAGATTAATTTCACTGCTCGGGGGTGGATTTCACGTCTTTCGGAAAGCACTTATGGTATCTTCTTGATCCACTTTATTGTGGTGCATATTGTTTTTGAATTGGTATTCCAGAATTTGGTTTTCTCACCTGTTTGGCAGATCCTTGTGATAGCTATTATTTCGTTTGTATTGACAACTTTGGTGACTTATATTATTCGTCTTGTGCCTCAGTTGCGTAAGTTGACTTAGGTTGTTTTTGAGGGTACGGTATGTTCTCGGACGCTACGGGTGCACTGTGCTATGAAATAGTGCAGGGCTCCCGTGGGGGGAGCGTCCGCCCTGCTGACTTTTCTGGCGAAAAGTCTCGCTATCGCAATTCGGATGATTCTATCCGATATGGATTGTTCTGGGACACTCGGGTCTTTTCTGGGACTCTTGCTGGGTCTTGTGCGATGAAATAGTGCTGGGCTCGGGGCGGGAGCATTAGAATAACTCAATATCTACTGTTTAAAATGTGTAGATAATACCTCCAAAATAGATGCTGGTGGTCGACAAGCCTTCTTGGTCGATCGCTGCATAAATGCCAAAGTAACCTGACCCGTAGCAATCCTCTGTGGCACTGAATCCTCATCCCCACTCCCATTGCGGAAAACCTCATAATCAAAAACAATAGTAGCTCGTGGTAGCTCCCGCAAACAAGTGCGAATAGTAAGCAAATCATCATACAAAGCCGGAGAACGATAGTCCACCAAAACCCTACGAACTGGCAACTCAATCCCACGTGCCTCAATCTCAAAATTCGACAATCCAACCGAGCGCATCAACTCCGTACGCCCAATATCAAATAGTTCAACATAATGCGAATGGTAAAAAAATCCCATACGGTCGACCTCGCCATATCGAACACGCACCTGTGTATCATGTATAATCATTGTAAAAATATTTTTTATTCTTGTGCGAATTTACTACTTTTGTCTGTATAATAAAAACTAAACCAAACAAAATAAGAAACTATGGCATTAATAAAATCTATTTCGGGTATTCGTGGGACTATTGGCGGTGAGATTGGAGACAATCTAACTCCTATTGATCTGGTAAAATTTACGGCTTCTTATGCTTCGTGGATCAAATCGGAGGTTACCCGTGGTAAACATAAACCTACTGTGGTTCTGGGGCGTGATGCTCGTATCTCGGGTGAGATGGTCTATAATGTGGTCGAGGGAACTTTGATGGGCTGTGGTGTCGATGTGATCTCTATTGGATTGGCGACTACCCCTACTGTCGAGGTGGCTGTTACCGAATATAAAGCAGATGGTGGTATTATCCTTACTGCTTCGCATAATCCAAAACAGTGGAACGCTTTGAAACTCTTGGGGCCTGCGGGTGAGTTCCTTGATGCAAAACAGGGTGCTAAGATCCTTGATATTGCGGCTACCGATGGATATTCGTTTGTCGAGGTTGATGATCTGGGCGAGGTGGTACGACGTGAATCTTTTGATCAGCGTCATATTGATATGGTTTTGGCTCTTGATCTTGTTGATGTCGAGGCTGTTAAGGCTAAGAAATTCAAGGTTGTGGTCGATGCTGTCAACTCGGTTGGTGGTACTATTATCCCTTCGCTTCTTCGTGCTATGGGTGTCGAGGTTGTTGAGTTGTATTGTACTCCTAATGGTCACTTCCCTCATAATCCTGAGCCTCTTCCTGAGCATTTGACCGAGATCTCACAGCTTGTTGTTGAATCGGGGGCTGATCTTGGTGTTGTTGTTGACCCTGATGTCGATCGTTTGGCTTTGATTTGCGAGAATGGGGAGATGTTTGGCGAGGAGTACACTTTGGTTGCTGTGGCTGATTATATTTTGAGTAAGATGGGTGGTAACACAGTGTCTAATCTCTCTAGTACTCGTGCTTTGGGTGATGTTACGGCTCGTCATGGTGGCGAATATTCGGCTAGTGCTGTGGGCGAGGTGAATGTGGTTGCTAAGATGAAGGAGATGGGAGCTGTTATTGGTGGTGAAGGAAATGGAGGTATTATCTATCCTGAGTTGCACTATGGTCGTGATGCTTTGGTTGGCGTGGCTTTGATGTTGACCTATTTGAGTTATACTGGTATGAGTTGTTCGGCTCTTCGTGCTACTTATCCTGTCTATTATATGTCTAAAAACAAGATTCAGCTTACCTCTGATACTGATGTTGATGCTATTTTGGTTAAGGTCAAAGAGCACTATGCTTCAGAGAAGGTGACTGATATTGATGGTGTGAAGATTGATTTTGCCGATGGGTGGGTTCATCTTCGTAAGTCTAACACCGAACCTATTATCCGTGTTTACTCGGAGCACAATTCTCCTGAGAATGCAACTTCTCTTGCTCAAACAGTTATGGCTTTTGTTAGTAGTTTGTAGCGTTTGTTAAGCTTTTGATGCTCTGAATATATAATCTAACCAATTTTAATTGGCATGGTTTTGGTTCGTTGGTTGACCAAAACTGTGCCTTTTTTTTATACACGTTGCTAGATATGATAAAAGAAACTATACACGATAGACGTGAGGAAAAGAAAGACAATCGGATATTGAACCTGCTTAATGTTTTGGTTCTTTTTAGTGCGTTGTTGGTTATTGTTGACCTTTCGTATAATGTTCTTGAGGATGGTATTTATGATCCTGATACTGGGCGGTCTTATTCTATTCAGTTTTGGGTTTGTATTGTTTTTATGATAGACTTTTGGGTTAAGTTACGTCTTTCCCCTCGGAAGGGTCGTTTTATTGCTCGAAATTTTGTTATGCTTCTTTTGTCTATTCCTTATTTGAATATTTCGTCTTTGGTGGGTGTTACTTTGCATGATCAGATGCACTATGGATTGACTTTGATGCCTATTGTTCGTGCTGGTTATGGTTTGGTTGTTATTATTCGCTGGTTTACTCGACGTTCAACCACCAATTTGGTTTTCACTTATATGTCTGTTGTGGCTTCTTTTTTGTATTTGGGGTCTATGCTTTTTTTTATTGTTGAGAAGGCTCCTGTCAATGAGAATGTTCATTCATATTGGGATGCCCTGTGGTGGGCTTGTATGGATTTGACTACTGTGGGGTCTAATATTACTCCTGTGACTATGGTTGGTAAGGTTCTTTCGGTGATAATTGCACTTTCGGGGATGATGATGTTGCCTATTTTCACTGTTTTTATTAGTGAGGTTATTAAGAAGGCACATGCTTCTCGTAAGCCTAAGAAGCCGGTGGAGTAGTGGTGTGTTGAGATTTTTGCTTGGTGTTCGAGTCCAATGATAAATGCTCTTATTATATTTTCAAAATCTCTTATTATAAAGAGAAATGGTATGTTCTCGGACGGCTGTCGGTGTGCCTCGTAAGCCTTCAGGTTTACGGGGCTCCCGACGGGGGGAGCCGTCCGCCCCGTAGAGATTTGCCTTCGCCAGAAGGCAAATCTCTGCTATCGCAATTGAACCATTTTGCCCTAGAAGATATTGATTGTTCTGGGACGCTCGGGTCTTTTCTGGGACTCTGCTGGGTCATGTGCTACTTTAGTAGTATGGGGCTCCCGTGGGGGAGCGTCCGCCCCGTAGAGATTTGCCTTCGCCAGA
>JAWXTL010000042.1:0-10072 GCA_044433565.1 Rikenellaceae bacterium
ATAATCTTCTTAGCCGATTTTACTGTCTTCACAATACCACGCTCAATCAACTTACGAACGATAAACGGTTTGAAAAGTTCAGCCGCCATATATTTAGGAATACCACATTCGTGCATCTTAAGCTCTGGACCAACGACAATTACCGAACGAGCCGAGTAGTCAACACGCTTACCCAAAAGGTTCTGACGGAAACGACCTTGCTTACCCTTCAAAGAGTCCGAAAGTGATTTCAAAGGACGATTCGATTCGCTCTTAACGGCATTCGATTTACGAGAGTTATCAAACAGGCTATCAACAGCCTCCTGCAACATACGTTTCTCGTTACGAAGGATCACCTCTGGAGCCTTGATCTCGATCAAACGCTTCAGACGGTTATTACGAATAATAACACGACGATAAAGGTCATTCAAATCCGAAGTTGCAAAACGACCACCATCCAAAGGAACCAATGGGCGCAACTCAGGTGGAATAACCGGAAGAACACGCATAATCATCCACTCAGGCTTATTAACCTCACGTGAATCACGGAATGCCTCCACTACATTCAAACGCTTAAGAGCCTCAGCCTTACGCTGTTGCGAAGTCTCGGTCGAAGCCTTATGGCGCAAAGAGTAACTCAACTCATCCAAGTCAAGTTTCTGCATCATAGCATAAATAGCCTCAGCACCCATCAAAGCCACAAACTTATCAGGATGGCTGTCTTCGAGCGTTTGGTTGCCTTTAGGAAGGGTATCGACAATATCGAAATACTCCTTCTCGCTCAACAACTCACCATCCGAAACACCCTCGGCAACACCCTTATTAACCACGATATAACGCTCATAGTAGATCACCATATCGAGCTTCTTGGTAGGAACACCAAGCAGGTAACCGATCTTGTTAGGCAAAGAGCGGAAATACCAAATATGAGCCACCGGAACAACCAAATTAATGTGTCCCATACGCTCACGACGTACCTTCTTCTCGGTAACCTCTACGCCGCATCGGTCGCAGACGATACCCTTATAGCGGATACGCTTATATTTACCACAGTGACACTCATAGTCCTTAACGGGCCCGAAGATTCTCTCGCAAAAGAGACCGTCACGTTCTGGCTTATATGTACGGTAGTTGATGGTTTCAGGTTTGAGTACCTCGCCGCTTGAGCGTTCTAGTATCTGCTCAGGAGATGCTAGTGAGATGGTTATTTTACTAAACCCTTGTGATTTATTATCTTTTTTATTGTACATTTTGTTTTTTGCTTTCTTGTGAGCTTTTTTCTATCTTTTCATTAAGTTATTGCCGTGGTTTGCACCCGTGTGTGGCGACAAACCACGACTATATTTATTTCGGATAGTATTACTCCAGATTTACATTCAGACCCAAACCTGCCAACTCATTTAGCAGTACATTCAGAGATTCCGGAATACCTGCCTGTGGTAGGTTGTCACCTTTGACAATCGCCTCATAGGCTTTTGCACGACCAGTGACATCATCCGACTTGATAGTCAAGATCTCTTGTAGGATGTTGGCTGCACCGAATGCTTCGAGTGCCCAAACCTCCATCTCTCCGAAACGCTGACCACCAAACTGTGCCTTACCACCCAGTGGTTGCTGAGTGATTAGTGAGTATGGGCCGATCGAACGGGCGTGCATCTTGTCATCGACCATGTGACCCAGTTTCAACATATAGGTTACACCCACAGTTGCTGGTTGGTCAAAACGCTCACCTGTACCACCATCATAAAGGTAGGTACGACCACTACGAGTGATACCTGCCTCGGCTGTTAGTTCGTTGATCTGATCTAGAGTTGCACCATCAAAGATAGGAGTTGCGAACTTGCGACCAAGCTCCTTACCAGCCCATCCCAATACGGCTTCATAAATCTGACCAAGGTTCATACGTGAAGGTACACCCAGTGGGTTAAGTACAATATCGACAATAGTACCGTTCTCCAAGAATGGCATATCTTCGTCACGTACAACACGTGCTACGATACCTTTGTTACCGTGGCGACCCGCCATCTTGTCTCCCACACGAAGTTTACGTTTTTTAGCAACATAAACTTTCGCAAGTTGGATGATTCCCGATGGAAGCTCATCACCATTGGTAATATTATAACGCTCACGCTTCAACGCTGCATCAAGCTCCTTGTATTTCTTGATATAGTTATTGATAACCGCATCAACAATAGCCGACTCCTCTTTGCTCTCCAACCATCCAGTAGTATTGATAGTTAGGTAGTCGACCTGCTCGATCATACCACGAGAGAAAGCAGTACCTTTCGAGATAACATCAGCACCGAAGTAGTCAAGCACCCCGTTAGAAAGTTTACCTTCGACACTCTTCCAGATTTTCTCCAAAAGAACGCCACGCAAAGCACCCGAACGATCGCTAAAGCGAGACTCGGCCTGTTCGACCATAGTGCGCTCAGTAAGTTTACCTTTCTTACCTGCCTCTTTGTGTTGAGCACGAGCAAAAATCTTCTTACCAATAACAACACCATGAAGCGATGGTTGCGCTTTGAGCGAAGCATCTTTCAGGTTACCAGCTTTGTCACCAAAGATAGCACGAAGAAGTTTCTCCTCTGGAGAAGGATCGCTCTCGCCCTTAGGAGTAATCTTACCAATAAGAATATCACCAGGCTTAACAATAGCACCAATACGGATAACACCATTAGCATCCAAATCACGAGTTGCCTCTTCCGAAACGTTAGGAATATCAGAGGTCAACTCCTCCATACCACGTTTGGTGTCACGCACCTCCATAATATATTCATCGACGTGAACCGAAGTAAAGACATCCTCACGTACCAAACGCTCAGAGATCACGATCGCATCCTCGAAGTTATAACCTTGCCATGGCATATAAGCCACTTTAAGGTTTTTACCCAATGCCAACTCACCCTGCTCGGTCGAATAACCCTGAGTCAGGATCTGACCCTTGGTCACCTTATCACCACGACGTACCAAAGGACGAAGGGTCTGAGAAGTAGATTGGTTAGTACGCAAGTACTTAGGCAAATTATATACAGTCACCTGGGGATCGAACGAAACAAATTTCTCAGTCTCGGTTCTATCATAAAGGATCTCAATACGCTTAGAATCAGAGAAGACAACCTCACCATCACGCTCAGCAACGATCTGAGTACGGCTATCAGCAACTACCTCTTTCTCGATACCCGTTCCCACGATAGGAGCTTCGGCTTTCAACAGAGGCACCGCCTGACGCATCATGTTCGATCCCATCAAAGCACGGTTCGCATCATCATGCTCCAAGAAAGGAATCAAAGAAGCCGCAATCGAAGCCACCTGATTAGGTGCAACATCCACCAAGCCAACGCCCGTAGGCTCTAGGTTTGGATAGTCAGCCTCTTTACGACACTTAACCTTGTCGGCCATAAAGTTACCATCCTCATCAATAGCAACACCTGCCTGAGCAATAGTCTGACCCTCTTCCATCTCGGCACTATGATAAACAACCTCTTGTTGTACCACACCATCCTTGACAGTAGCATAAGGAGTCTCAATGAATCCCATATCCGAAATCTTAGCATAAACGCAAAGAGAAGAGATCAAACCAATGTTCGGACCCTCGGGAGTCTCAATAGGACACAAACGACCATAGTGAGTATAGTGAACGTCACGAACCTCGAAACCTGCACGGTCACGGGTCAAACCACCAGGCCCAAGTGCCGAAAGACGACGCTTATGGGTAAGCTCCGCAAGTGGGTTGGTCTGATCCATAAACTGGCTCAACTGGTTAGTACCAAAGAATGAGTTAATAACACTAGACAAGGTCTTAGCATTAATCAAATCAATCGGGGTGAAGACCTCATTGTCACGAACATTCATACGCTCACGAATAGTACGTGCCATACGAGCAAAACCAACCGAGAATTGAGATGCCAACTGCTCACCTACGGTACGAACACGACGGTTAGACAAGTGGTCAATATCATCAACCTCAGCTTTTGAGTTAATCAAAAGGATCAAATACTTGATGATCTCAATAATATCCTCCTTGGTCAAAACACGAGTTTCGGCCGGAGTATTCAAATTCAAACGACGATTGATACGGTAACGTCCCACATCACCCAAATCATAACGCTTGTCCGAGAAGAACAATTTGTTTATCACGTCACGAGCCGTAGCCTCATCTGGTGGCTCACAGTTACGCAATTGTCGGTAGATAGTAACAACCGCCTCTTTCTCAGAGTTACAGTTGTCCTTCTGAAGTGTATTATAGACAATCGAATAGTCATTGCTATTCTGATTCTCTTTGTGAAGAAGGATAGTCTTCTCGCCACTCTCCAAGATAGCCTCGATGTGCTCCTCTTCGATAATAGTCTCACGCTTAACGATAACGTCATAACGATCAATAGAAACCACCTCTCCAGTATCTTCATCCACAAAGTCCTCGACCCAAGTGGTCAACACACGAGCCGCCAACTTACGTCCAAGTACTTTCTGAAGATTTTTTTCGGTTACCTTCACCTCGTCAGCCAAGTCGAAGATAGCCAATATATCTTTGTCGCTCTCGAAACCAATAGCACGAAGCAGAGTGGTCACCGGAAGCTTTTTCTTACGGTCAATATAAGCATACATAACCCCCTGAATATCGGTAGCGAACTCAATCCAACTACCTTTGAAAGGAATTACACGTGCCGAATGCAATTTAGTACCGTTACTGTGAGTACTCTGACCGAAGAATACACCAGGAGAACGGTGAAGTTGCGATACAATAACACGCTCAGCACCATTAATAATAAACGTTCCGCTTGGTGTCATATAAGGTACAGTACCAAAATAAACATCTTGGATCACAGGATCGAAATCCTCATGCTCGGGGTCTGTACAGTAGAGTTTTAGTTTTGCCTTCAAAGGCACACTATAGGTTAGTCCTCGTTCGATACACTCATCCAACGAATAACGAGCTGGATCAATAAAGTAATCGAGGAATTCCAATACAAAGTTGTTGCGAGTATCCGAGATCGGAAAGTTCTCACTAAACACCTTGTAAAGACCTTCGTTAAGACGCTTCTCTTGAGGTGTGTCAAGCTGGAAGAAGTCTTGGAAGGATTTAAGCTGCACCTCCAAAAAGTCAGGATAATCCATACGTGGAGTTACCGAGGCGAAGCTAATGCGTTTTGTAGCTGTTGAATTAGACATTTGTTGTTTTAATGCTTGTTGACAAACAAAGTAAATTTTTTAGTTACAGCGGTGAGGATTGTGGAATGTCGGTATGTGTTTCGTGTCTTTGTGATGCCATTTTGCTGAGAGTTGGGAGTACGAGCCCCATTCATCTACATCAACACCTCTTCATATCGACTTATTTGTCGTACGTGGGTTTTCTGATTCTTTTCCTTGCAAAATTAACTCGCATAATTGAATAATTACGAGCGGAACTGGAGCCTCAGAATCCAGTGAGAGAGAGCCATTTAAACCATCTAAAATCTAACTCGGTAGAGCAAAAATGCCCACCACGAGAAAGACCCAAACCATAAAAACGACAAAAAGGCATAAACACATCGAGGTGTGTCTATACCATAATTATATGTATTAAAGAGCGTGGTGCACACGAAGCACCACCCTCTTTAGTACATCGAAGATAAATTACTTGATCTCTACTTCAGCACCAGCATCAACAAGAGCTGATTTCAAAGATTCAGCCTCTTCTTTAGAGATGCCTTCTTTGATAGCTTTAGGAGCGCCGTCAACTAGTTCTTTAGACTCTTTCAAGCCAAGACCAGTAAGTTCTTTAACCGCTTTAACTACTTGAAGTTTTGCGCCACCTGGAGCAACCAAGATAACATCGAATGATGTTTTTTCTGCTTCAGCAGCTTCACCTGCAGGTGCAGCAGCAACAGCCACAGCAGCAGCAGCTGGTTCAATACCATACTCATCCTTAAGGATAGTCGCAAGTTCGTTTACTTCTTTAACTGTAAGGTTTACTAGCTCTTCAGCTAGTTGTTTGATGTCTGCCATCGTTGTATTAAGTTTTAAATTTGTTTTTGTTTTTATTAATTTTTCGCCAGAAGTCGCTCTTAATCCTATGCTCCCCCCGACTGGTCTAGTATCCTCGTTCTGTTGTATCAACCTCGACCGTTTTCTCATCTACCCCAATTAGTTTTCACTATGTCTAAAGGTATCCGATATTGAGTGAATTACTCACCACGTTCTTGTAGAGTCTTAACAAGACCAGCGATCGTGTGACCTGCTGAACCTTGAAGAGCCGAAATAACGTTTTTCGCAGGTGATTGTAGCAATGCAACAACGTCTGCAATAAGTTCTTCACGTGATTTAATGTTAGTAAGCGTTTCTAGTTGATCTTCACCTACATAGGTGCATTCGTCAACATAAGCTGCTTTTAGCATTGGTTTGTCAGAACCCGCTGATTTGCGGAAATCTTTGATCAAACGTGCAGGAAGGTTACCTGTCTCGGTGAACATTACTGCGGTTGGACCTGCCAATACTTGAGAGATCTCCTCATTCGCCATATCAGCACTAGAGAGTGCCTTACTGAAGAATGTGTTTTTTACAACTACCAATTTGATGTTTTTAGAAAAACACTCACGACGCAAAGCAGCAGTTTTTTCTGCGTTCAAACCGCTAATGTCTGTCAAATAGTAGTGAGGATATTCCCCTAGGTGAGCTACCAACGCATTTACTACTTCAGCTTTTAATTCCTTTTTCATTCTGTTTGTTGGTTAGTCAATTGATTTAGGGTCTAGCTGCAAAGCTGGACTCATTGTTGTTGAAATGTAGATACTCTTAACGTATGTACCTTTAGCAGCAGTTGGTTTTAGTTTCATAATTGTACGCATAAATTCTTGTGCGTTCTCCACGATTTGCTCTGGAGTAAATGATACTTTACCGATTGATGTGTGAACAATACCTGTTTTGTCAACTTTAAAGTCGATTTTACCGGCTTTCACCTCTTGTACTGCTTTGCCTACTTCCATAGTTACGGTACCAGTTTTTGGGTTTGGCATCAAACCACGTGGACCAAGAATACGACCCAAAGCACCAACTTTGGCCATAACAGCTGGAGTACAGATGATAACATCTATATCTGTCCAACCTCCTCTGATCTTTGTGATAAATTCGTCAAGACCCACAAATTCTGCTCCTGCATCTTTTGCTTCTTGCTCCTTGTCTGGAGTACAAAGCACAAGAACTCGAACTTGTTTTCCTGTTCCGTGAGGAAGAGTAACAACGCCACGTACCATTTGGTTTGCTTTACGTGGATCTACACCAAGGCGGACGTCTAGGTCTACCGAGGAGTCAAACTTCGTAGTGGTAATCTCTTTGAGAAGACCCGAAGCTTCGCCCAACTTGTATACTTTACCTGGCTCGATTTTGCCAAGTACAGCTTTTCTGTTTTTTGTTAGTTTCATCTTCTTCTTATCTCAAATTATTTATCACCTACGACGTTAATACCCATGCTACGAGCTGTACCAGCCACCATGCTCATTGCTGATTCGATGGTGAAGCAATTCATGTCTTCTTTTTTAGACTCAGCAATCTCTTTCACTTGATCCCAACTTACCTGACCGACTTTGTTACGGTTAGGTTCTGCCGAACCAGATTTTAGATTTGCTGCTTCTTTAAGTTGAACTGCTACGGGTGGTTGCTTCACGACAAACTCGAAAGACTTGTCGCTGTAGACGGTAATGATAACAGGTAGTACTTTACCTGCTTTCTCTTGTGTGCGTGCGTTGAACTGCTTGCAGAAGTCCATAATATTCACACCTTTAGAACCAAGAGCTGGTCCTACTGGTGGTGAAGGATTAGCGGCTCCACCTTTGATCTGCAGTTTGATAAACGCTGCAACCTCTTTTGCCATAGATTTTAACTTTTTATGATTGAGTTATACCTATCTGAATCTCCTCTTCCGTGGGCAATCGTAACTTTGCTGGGAAGCCTCCTTTCAGCGTCGGCTGTTTATTTATAACAGTTCCCCTTCAGAGCAAATTTGGAAGCTAGATGCCCCAAAAGGGAGATATTATCGTTTTGTTTGTTTCTATTCTTCTTCGGCTAGGTCTTTCTCCACTTGGTTGAATCCTAGCTCCATTGGGGTTTTGCGCCCAAAAATCTTAACCGAAACCGTAAGTTTCTTACGTGCATTATCCACTGTTTCGATTGTTCCTATGAACGACGCAAATGGACCATCGGTTACTTTGACCATCTCGCCTTCGAGGAAGGTGATTTCGCAGATCTCCTCTGCCTCCTCCATCTCATCAACACGACCCAACAGACGATTTACTTCTGCCTCACGAAGTGGTGTTGCCGATAGCATCTTGTCGCCTTTTTTGTCTTTATCGTCGCTCAAGAAACCGATCACACCTGGAATACTACGCAACATAAAAGGAATCTCGCCAGTAAATGCACATTGAACAAGCACATAACCCGGAAGAGAAACTCTCTCTTTGATGCTTTTCTTACCACTTTTAAGTACTGTATAGTATTTCTCAGTAGGTATAAGAACCTGAGCAACATAATCCTGAAGCTTTAGAGTTCGCACCTCAGCTTCGAGATATTCTTTTACTTTCTTCTCTTTACCACCTATCGCACGTAGTACGTACCATTGCATTTCGAGTTGTTGGCTCATTAGTAACGGATTTTATAGATAGCAGACATTATTGTTTCAAAGCTCATATCCATAGCCAAGACAACCACTGCAAGGATTGCCGAAGCGATCATAACTAGGATTGCGCTACTTTGAAGGTTGCTCCATGAAGGCCATGTAACTTTATTCTTTAGCTCTGCGAAAGAGGCTTTGATATAATTTGATTTCATCGTTTAGGTAATGAATTTTGGTAAAAGCGTCAACAAATAAGTATCTTGATACTCCCGAACTCTCTTAATCTCTGGGGCAATGGATTCATCGGAGAAGCCACCCAAAGCAGAGTGTCGGTAGTGTCAAGCCACTTAAAACGTATAGACAACTTTATTAGTTCCTATTTTGGCAGGGGTGGAGAGATTCGAACTCCCATCAACGGTTTTGGAGACCGCTATTCTGCCCTTGAACTACACCCCTAAAAAATGGGAGCTTGAAACTCTTGTAGGGTATTCAAGCTCCCTTTGGTATGTTTAAGAATCTCTAGGCTAAACTAGAGGAAGTCTTATTCAGTGATTTTAGTAATCTGACCTGCACCTACTGTACGACCACCTTCACGGATAGCGAAGCGAAGACCTACGTTGATAGCAACTGGGTAGATAAGCTCAACTGTAATAGTTACGTTATCACCTGGCATAATCATATCTACACCTGCTGGAAGAGTGATCTCACCAGTTACGTCCAAAGTACGGATGTAGAATTGAGGACGGTATTTGTTATGGAATGGAGTGTGACGACCACCTTCGTTTTTACCAAGGATATAAACCTCAGCCTCGAAGCTAGTGTGAGGAGTGATAGAACCTGGCTTAGCAACAACCATACCACGTTTTACCTCTTTCTTGTCGATACCACGCATCAAAAGACCTACGTTATCACCTGCTTCACCCGAGTCAAGAAGTTTACGGAACATCTCAACACCAGTACAAACCGAAGTTTTAGCTTTCTCACCAAGACCAATGATCTCAACTGGGTCACCTACGTTTACGATACCTGTTTCGATACGACCTGTAAGTACTGTACCACGACCTGTGATCGAGAATACGTCTTCAACTGGCATAAGGAATGGCTTATCTTTGTCACGCTCTGGAAGTGGAATGTAAGAGTCAACTGCATCCATAAGTTCCATGATTTTCTCTACCCATTTTGGATCGTCGTTAAGACCACCTAGTGCAGAACCACAAATAACTGGAGCATTGTCACCATCATAACCATTCTTACTTAGGATCTCACGAACTTCCATTTCTACTAGCTCAAGCATCTCTTCGTCATCAACCATATCCACTTTGTTAAGGAATACTACGATACGAGGAACGTTTACCTGACGAGCAAGAAGGATGTGCTCACGAGTTTGAGGCATAGGACCATCAGTTGCAGCAACAACGATGATAGCACCGTCCATTTGAGCAGCACCAGTAACCATGTTCTTAACGTAGTCAGCGTGACCTGGACAGTCTACGTGAGCGTAGTGAC
>JAWXTL010000043.1:0-9859 GCA_044433565.1 Rikenellaceae bacterium
TCATAAGTGTCTGCGATGTCCATCCATCTTAGATCTTCATTGCACCTTAGCCGGTCTATTGTCAACCATAATACGTTAAAAAATAAAACATTGAACAATAGAATTATTACGCTCATCCATATTGTTGTGTGAAGAGATACTGGTGATTGCCACTCTGATATGTTTCTCTTTTTGTCTCGTGGAGGGATGACGATACGCCAACGAAGCCATATTAGATAAACTAGTACTATGTCACTAGCAATTAAGCTGAGAATTAAAAACCGGTGATAGGTAGTGCTGAAAGATAGATATATGAGTCCAATTAGCAGCAATATGCTAAGTCCAATATTTGCCCATACAAAAGTTTTGAATATTGATTTGTTGTGTGCTTTTGTAGGTTTAGTCTCTATGGGTTTCTGTGCAACAGGTTTCGGTGTAACCTTTTTGAATTTTTCGGCTTTAGGCTGCGAAAGTATAGTATCTTCGGCGGTGGGTTTTGATTCCACGGGTTTAGGTTTCGAGATCTCTGTTTTATCATCTGCATCATCACCCGAGATGATCTTCATTATGGGTGGCTTAACCTCTGGCACCTCTTTAACATCTTCTTCTTTAGGCTCTGGAGTCTGCATAAGTTCGGTCTTATCATGATCCTCTCGTCCACGCAAGATCGTAAGAAAATCATCAATAGTTTGCGGACGAGAATTTCGACTTGGGCGCATAGATAATGTTATCGCCAATTTGACATCTACCGACAATTCCTCGGGTAATTCGGGAAGCCCACTGTCAAATAGATCATACGCTTCGGGCGGAGTCTTACCCGTAACCAGTTTATAGAGCGTAGCCCCTAGCGAATAAATATCGGTCGACGGCGAGAACGAACTCACCCCACCTGCTTTGTATTGCTCCATTGGTGCATAACCCTTGCTAATGCCCACAGGCGTAGAACTGGTCTGTTCGCCACTATTATCATACTGCTTTGCCAGTCCAAAATCAATCAAAACCGACACGGCACCCTCTTTGAGTAGGATGTTACTCGGCTTAACGTCCAGATGATTCACCTTCTTAGAGTGGATATACTTCAAGGCATCGGCAATCTGATTGATATAGTGCAAAGCCTCCGCTGGGGCAAGTGCGCCACACTGGTCGATATGTTCACTCAGCGACCCACCTTCGATATGCTCCATCACATAATAGGCTGTGCCATTCTCCTCGAAGACATCAAGCACCTTGATAATATGATCGTGATTCAGACGAGCAATATTCTGAGCCTCTTTGATAAACTTCTGTTTGAATCGTTCGACTAGCTCCCGACTCCCCACCGATGGCACAGAGACGTGCGAGGTCTGCGAGTCACGATTACACAGATCTTTCATAAAGAACTCTTTGATCGCCACCCTAATAGTGGTTTGAATAGTACCAATCTCACCAGTAATAGTGACATTTTGCAGAGCAAGGTAGGTGATACCAAAACCACCATTCCCCAAAATTTTCTCGATCTTGTACCTTCCCTCTCGAAGTGTAGACTCGGGTTTAAGCAGCATAACTCGTAGTTTTAAAGATAAAAATTAGGAATAAATCATAACAATACTACAAAGTTAATAAACTTATCTTTATTTTAGGTGTGTTGCATTCAAATATATTATACTTTTTTACCATACCAGAGAGCAAGATACTTCCCCTCAAAAAACAGCTGCTAATCCTCAATATAGTTGTCGAAGAAAGATCCATCCCACCCCACAAAATAGACCTTGCCCGTGGCACGTGTGATAGCGGTGTATAACCATCGTGCAAATTCCATTGTCATCGGTTCGTCGCCAAACAACAGCGTGTCAATATATATATCATGCCATTGCCCCCCCTGAGCCTTGTGGCAAGTGAAGGCGTAAGCAAATTTCACCTGAAGGGCATTATAGAACTCATCTTCGAGTACCTTCTCGATCCGTTTCCGCTTGATCGTTATATCCATGTACTCCTGTTCCACACCACGAAACAGCTGCTCTTGTTGTTGCTGATTCAACGACGGAGCTTCGACATGGAGAGTGTCGAGGATAATCCATCGCTCGATAGACAATTCATCATAATCGGGTAGGGATAGTAGGGCATAGGCAAAACGAAATCCATAACGCTCCTCGATCTTCATAATACGTCTTACCATAACCATATCGCCATTGGCAATAAAATCGAGATCTTTGCTTTCGCTGATGGGCGCATAATTGTTTTTGACCACCATCAACAGGTCGCCCGATTCGATCTCCTCTTGGTGTGTTAGGATCATCTGACGAATACCCTGATTAAAACGATTGGCTCGTTTGTTGCTACGGGTAATTACTGCACACCCTTGTTTGCCATAACGTGAATAACTATCCTCTAACATTTCAATAAGATCCATGCCACCCACCCGAATCACATCGTCGCTCAGGTGCAACGCAGGAGTGTCGACATACTCGCTCTCGATCATCTCTCGCACCAAAGTAGCATTATATAGTATGCCCGAATCCTCGCCCTGACGCATAACCTGCGATAGGGTGTGGTATTCGGGTTCGCAAAACATCTGCATCAGCGAAATATCCAATGCCGGAGATTCGCAGTAGCCCACAGGTGGCAACTGGGCACTATCTCCCACCATTATGATTTTGTTGCGGTGACCAGTCTCGATATATTCAAACAAATCGGCCAAAAGTGAACCCGAACCAAGGTTCCCCCCTCACGTGAATCCGAGATCATCGAAGCCTCGTCGATGATATAAACAGTGTCGTTATCTTTGTTAATATCCAACGAAAATTTGGAATGCAAGTCTCCTTTGCTTCTTTTGCGATAGATGTGTCGGTGGATGGTTCTCCCCTTCGATCCGCTATAAACACTCATCACTTTTGCGGCTCTACCAGTTGGAGCTAGAAGTACAGAGTTGATTTTTAGCTCTTTGAGCGTTGCGACCACGGCACCAATAATCGAGGTTTTTCCTGTTCCGGCATAGCCATTCAAGATAAAACAACCCCTACTCTGAGGCTCGGTGAGATAGATCGAGAGAGAAAAAATTATTTTTTTTTGCTCAAAAGTAGGTTTGAAGTTAAAATATGTGTATATTTGACTTTCGATAAATGATGCTAACATAGGGCTTACAGATTGGCTTTAAGTGAGTTATCACCCGAAATCAAGTAATAATCAGCTACAAACTTAAAAAAATATACTCAATGAAAAAAACAATTATTACCCTATTCCTACTAGGCATTATCGCAGGTCTAGTTTACTGGCTTTACTCGTTGTTTGCAGTAACAGTTGGTTTTGAACAATCTCTTAAAGAGCGTCAAGAAGTGGTTATCGAGCGTCTGAAAGACATTCGTACTGCTCAACGTTCTTATCGTACCAAATATGGTCGTTTTGCAGGATCTTTCGAGGATCTTATCTATTTTGTCAATCATGACTCTTTGCAAATGACTATGACTATTGGTTCTTATGATGATTCGGCTGCGGTTGCACAAGGTAAAGTACAGAGTGTTGCTTATATGGTGGCTGTTAAGGATACCATCTTCCCTAAAGGATTCAATATTGAGTCTATCAAAGAGATTCCTTTCTCGGTTGAGGCTACTGGTTCGGTTCAGATTTTCAAAATGGATACTACCTCTATCAAGACTGAGTCTTCGGTAACTGTTCCTGTGTTCGAGGCTTTTGCTTCTTATAAGAGTTTCTTGGGCGACCTTGATCGTCAGGAGTTGATTAACTATCGTGATGAGCGTATCAATACTTTGGGCAAAGATGATGGTCTGAAGGTTGGTTCACTAACCTTGACTAATAATGAAGCAGGAAACTGGGAGTAATCTCCTTGAAAATAATAACGGTTCAGAAATATCCATCCAGATTTATCGGGGTGGATTTTCTGTCGTTTACCCCTTGGATGATCCTCGTGCGCCTCTCTATTTTGATGCTTTAGATTTGTCTACTTTGCAGGGGGTTCTTTCGCAGTTTGAGGGACGTATTTCCCAGGTTGTCTTTTCGGTGAGCGATGTTACTTTGGTTCCTTTGGAACTTTATGAGATGGCTTCTCCTTGGGAGCATTTGGCGGCCTCGGGGATTCCTTGTTGGTCTCATAGCTATTATGCGCAGACTTTGGAGGACTCTTCTTGTGTTGTTGTTTGGGCTGTGGATAGCTCTTTGGCTGGTTTGCTTGAGGAGCTTTTGGATGTGCGAGTGGTCTTTACCCATACTTTGGGTTTGGTTTTGGGTCTCTCTTCGGCTTTTGGGGCTGATGCTTTTGTTTATCAGCAGGACTCTTTGTCTGTGGTTTTGCACTATGGACATGGGCGATTGTTGAATCATCTTGTTTTGGAGGATGCTTCACCTGTTGATTTGCTCTATTATTTGGGTCGCTTTGCTCAGAGTGGTTCTTCGGGGATTGGCTGTGTTGAGCTTTTGGGTGACTGTTCTTTGGAGCTTTATGAGTTGCTTTCTCGCTATTATGGCCTAGAGAATGTTAAGAAAGAATAACTTTTTTTTGATTTATTGGATATGAGAATTATTTCTGGTACGCATCGTCGTCGACCTATTACTCCTCCTGCTGGTTTTCGGGCTCGTCCTACTACTGACTTTGCCAAGGAGAATCTTTTTAATGTTATTAATAACTCCTATGAGTTTGAGGATCTTCGTGTTTTGGATCTTTTTTCGGGCACGGGATCTATTAGCTATGAGTTTGCTTCTCGGGGGGCTGCTCGGGTTGTTAGTGTCGAGATGAACCCTACGCATCATCGTTTTATTCAGAACACTTCTCGAGAGATGGGACTTTTGGCTATTGAGGCGGTTTGTACTAATACTTTTGTCTATTTGCGTTCTTCTTGTGGAGGTGTTTTTGATATTGTTTTTGCTGACCCTCCTTATGATCTTGAGAATATTGAGACTCTCCCTGATGCTATTTTCTCGGCTGGTATTCTTTCGGATATTGGTATGGTTATTGTGGAGCATGGTTCGACTTGCGATTTCTCTTTGCATCCTCGTTTTTTGGAGGTTCGCCGGTATGGGAGTGTTAATTTTTCACTTTTTGAATAAATCTTTTAAATACTTTGATTTGGTATGAGTACTATTATGATGGCTATTTTTGCTGGGGGTTGTTTTTGGGGTGTTGAGCATTTAATGCAGACCCATGAGGGGGTTTTGAGTGTTGAGAGTGGTTATATTGGTGGAGATGTTGAGAATCCTACTTATGAGCAGGTTTGCACTAAGACCACGGGGCATTATGAGGCTGTTCGGGTCTTTTTTGACCCTACTTTGGTTGATTATGAGACTCTTTGTAAGTTATTTTTGGAGATTCATGATCCTACACAGGTTGATGGTCAGGGGCCTGATATTGGGCCTCAGTATCGTTCTGCTATTTTTTATTATTCACAGTCTCAGCGATTTGCGGCTTTGGCTCTTTTGGCGGAGCTTCGATCTCGGGGTTTGGATGTAGTGACAAAGGTTCTTCCGGCTACTGATTTTTATCTTGCTGAGGAGTATCATCAGGATTACTATGAGCGCAAGGGTACTGAACCTTATTGTCATTCTCGGGTTCGTCGATTTTAGCCTCTTGGTTTTGGGCGGTTTTCGGGGGGGCGAGAACTATACTGCCTACACCGTAGTGAAACGCTACTCAAACCGCAGGGAACTGTGAGGCTTTTTGAAAAAAGCCCAACCGACCAAAAACTTTTGTCCAGAATAAACCCCTTTCAAGGGGTTTATTCTTCGTTAGAACGCCCCCAAAGTTTTATCCCCCTATGTCTTCCGACAACCGTCCGTGAACAAAACGCATAAACTACACGCTCTTAGCCTTCCAGAAACCTCTAGTGTTTCTGCGAGTTTTTGCTGTCGTATAGATACCAATAGACACCTCCCACGAAGAGCGTACCCCCTATGATATTTCCTAGGGTTGCTGGGATTAGATTTTTTGTGAATAGCTCCACCACGCTTAGTTCAAAACCCTCTAGCATTGCTATCGGAAGGAAGAACATATTTGCTACCGAGTGTTCGTAGCCTATTGCTACAAAGGTCATCACCGGAAACCATAGCCCTAGGATTTTTCCTGTCACACTCTTCGATGACATCCCTAGCCACATGGCAAGGCATACTAGCCAATTAGCTCCGATTCCTTTTAGCATTGTCACATAGAAAGGGTTGGATGTTTTGGCTTGTGCTATACTCATAAAGCCGTCGATTGTTGGCTCGTAGTGTGATAGGTGGGGTAGGTAGACTACAAAGTATCCGAATAGTAGTGCCCCAATGAAATTGGTGATCCATACTATCGAACAATATTTGACCATTGTTTTTGCTCTCTGACGACGACTCAAAACATTTGGTACGAAGTATGCGCAACATCCTGTAAATAGCTCTCCTCCGGCTAGTACTATCATGATTAGCCCCACGGGGAAAGTTGCTCCCATTAGTAGCTTGATGATTGCTGGATTTGATTTGGCAGCCTCGGGGAAGCCGTATCCTATTATGATCGAGAGCAAAGCTCCCATTGATATGTAGACTCCGGCTATTATGCCTAGGATTATTAGTTTCTTTGTTGGTGTTTTCTCTTTTTTGTATGCACTGTGATTTACATACTCGACAATCTCTTGGGGTGATCTCATATACGATTTTAATTCGGTGTATCTTTTTTCTAAGAACTTTTATTTTGATTTCTTTTTGTGGTGCAAAGATACACTTTTTTGTTGAATTATGGCATAATTATCGTCTCTATCTCCTCTTTGTTGGATTGTGTGGGGTGGTTATCTTTTCTTCTGTGAGTTGGTTTAGGGTGGATTTTTGGTGAAATTTTATTACCTTTGTTCTTGGTATAATTGATTTAACCTTAATTTGATTGATATGCGTATAATTTCAGGTTTTGTCCTTCGCACGGTTGCTGGTGAGCAGGTGGTTGGTGGCGAGTCTGTGGCTCAACTTAATTTCAATAAACTTATTTCTCTTAACTCTTCGGCGGCTTATCTTTGGGAGTCGGTTGTGGGTCGAGAATTTTCGGTTGACGATTTGGCTGATTTATTGGTCGAGCGGTATGAGATTGATCGGGCTTTGGCTTTGAGTGATGGCTCGGCTATTGCTCAGAGTTGGATTTCGGTTGGCTTGGTTGAATTGTAGGAGTTGTTTTTTTGGTCATGGATACTTCACGTGAACAGTTGCTCGAGCTTATCCGCTGTGGATTGTGGACTACTGATCCTGATCTTTCTCTGTTCGAGGTTGGGGTTGATTGGGATCGGGTGCTTCGACTTGCTTGTGAGCAGACGGTCTCTGGGATTATCTATCCTGTGATCGAGAAACTCCCCTCTTCGCTTCGTCCTTCTCGCTCTTCGACTTTGCGTTTGCATCAGTTGATTCTTCTCAATAAACAGCATCGTTCTTGTCATGTTGTTGTGGCTTCTCGGGTTTGTGAGCTTTTGCGTGGGGCTGGTATCACTTGCACTGTTTTGCTCAAGGGGGTTGGTGTTGGGGCTAACTATCCTGACCCTTCTTTGCGTCAGTGTGGTGATGTTGATATTTTTGTGGGTGAGGAGTTTTATCTCCTCGCTATGGAATTTCTCTCTCTCGAATTTGCTCTTGGTGATATTGATACCTCTAACGATCAGCATTTTGATTTTGAATATATGCAGACACATATTGAGATTCATCGTTGGGTTACTTCACCCAAGGGTGTTGCCTATCGTGGGCGAGAATTTATTCGTTGGTCTGAGTCTCAGTTGACCTCCGATCGGGTTCGTCGGGTTGTGGTCGATGGGGCTGAGTTGACTTTGCCTCCTTTGGATTTCGATTTTATTTATATTTTCTATCATACTTGGCGACATTTTTTGGTTGGGGGTGTGGGTTTTCGGCAGTTTTGCGATTGGTGTCGTTTGGTTTATACATTTTCCCAGGAGTTTGATCGGGATGAGATTTGCCGTTTGATTGCCTATTTTAGGCTTGAGACTCCTATTGCTATTTTTTCGACTATCGCTGTCGAGGTTTTGGGGCTAGATCCATCTCGGCTTCCTTGTTATAGACCTGTTAGCCCTCGATTGATGCACAAGGCACTTCTTAAAGTTTGGGAAGGGGGTAACTTTGGCTTTTATCGCCCTGAGCGCAAGAGTCCTAGTCGTACTGTTTTGCATCGTAAGTGGTGTAGTTTTCGGATTCTGGTTAGTAATATGCGCTTTATGCTTTCTATTGATTGGGTTTATGCCCTTCGGTTCTATCGTGGTGCTTTTTCTCGTAGTATTCGTGCCTCTTTCAAACAATTCAAGACTCTTAATCGCAAGTTGTCCTGATTTTGAACGTTGTTATACTTTAACTTTTCTTGAACTATTATGAAACTTAAAATTGCTGAACATCCTTTTACTCTTTCTTTCGCCCCAGAGTATCGCTCTTTGCTGGGGTCTTATTTTCCTTTTGAGTCTTTTGACTCGGAGTTTGATCCTCTTTTTCGGGTTGAGATCTCCTCTTCTTGGATTGATTATGAGATTGTAGCTCCTCTTTTGGTCGATGTTGGGCTTGGTAATGAGGGTGAAGTTCGGGTGAATATCTATCAGACTCGTGAGGGGATTTTGTATAATATTATTATGCCTGGGCGTGATGTTGTTGATGTTTGTGCTCATGTCACTTCGGGACTTTCGGTTATTTGCTTTGGGGCGCAGGGTAATCCTCTTTTTCGTCAGGCGGCTTTTGATAATGCTATGATTTTGAGCTTTATCTCTTTTACTCTCTCTTCTGCTACTATTCTTCTTCATGCTTCGGCGGTTATCAAAGATGGTCGGGCTTATCTCTTTTTGGGTAAGAGTGGTACGGGCAAGAGTACTCATTCTCGCCAGTGGCTTGAGAGTTTTTCGGATGCAGAGCTTTTGAATGATGACCATCCTGTTGTTCGTTGTTTTGATGATGGTCGCACTTTGGCTTTTGGTTCTCCTTGGAGTGGTAAGACTCGCTGTTATCGCAATCTTTCGGCCGATCTTGGGGCTTTGGTTCGGATCAAACGTGCAGGTTATAATCGTCTTACTCGTCTTTCGGTTTTGCGTGGTTATGCTTCGGTTTTTTCTAGTTGTTCGGGTGCTCAGTGGAGTCCTCGGCTTTTGGATGCTAAGGTTCGTGGTTTGGAGCTTTTGGCGACTCGTGTTGGGTGTTATGAGATGGAATGTTTACCTGAAAATTTGGCTGCTGTTTGCTGCTATACTACTTTATGCGAGCTCGGAAGAAAATAGTTTCTAATCAGTTGTTGTTCGAGGATATTTCTCGACTTATTTCCTTGGGTGAGCGTGTAACTTTGCTTACTAAGGGTCGTAGTATGTTGCCTTTTATTCGGGGTGGGGTCGATAGTGTTGAGCTTTGTGGTTTGCGGGGTGATATTCGTTGGGGTGATATTCTTCTTGTTAGGATGTCAGACTCTCTTTATGTTTTGCATCGTGTAGTTGAGGTTGATTCTGATCGGTTGACACTTATGGGCGATGGTAATATTCGGGGCGTTGAGCGTTGTTTGGTTGGTGATGTTTTGGCTCGTGTCTCTTTGGTTGTTTGTGGGAGTGGTCGGGTTTATGATCCTCGCAGTGGTTGGCGTATTTTTTTGGCTCGTTTTTGGTATTTCTTTCTTCCTTTGCGCCGTTATATTTTGGCTTTTCTTCGGCTTTTTGAGCGTTAAGACATTGCATTGCTTATGTTAAAATATTGTAAATAAATCAGAAAATGTAATTTTTTTTCGATATTTATTTGCTATTTAGTTTTTTTTGTATTTACATTTGTACATAATCATATCATTAGCGTCCACCAAAAACACAGAAGAGTTCTCTGAAGTATTTGAAATTTAGTTAGTTGTATCGGTTTTTCGAGTGCGACGATTTGAATTTGTAATTTTGCATCTTTCAAACAAAAGATGCAATGAACAAGGAGAAATACG